>NZ_CANLCN010000164.1:0-78 GCF_947489045.1 Saccharicrinis aurantiacus | reverse complement strand
ATGCCTAATGCCTAATGCCTAATGCCTAATGCCTAATGCCTAATGCCTAATGCCTAATGCCTAATGCCTAATGCCTAA
>NZ_CANLCN010000163.1:0-78 GCF_947489045.1 Saccharicrinis aurantiacus | reverse complement strand
AAGTGGCTTGATCCCTGTCATCAACTCATTATGGCTAATTTTTATTGGTTGGCGGCTCGGAATGACGAGGCGCAAAAG
>NZ_CANLCN010000162.1:0-78 GCF_947489045.1 Saccharicrinis aurantiacus | reverse complement strand
CTGTACCGAGAGGCGGGCTTGAACCGCCGACCTCATGATTATGAATCATGCGCTCTAACCAGCTGAGCTACCTCGGCA
>NZ_CANLCN010000161.1:0-78 GCF_947489045.1 Saccharicrinis aurantiacus | reverse complement strand
CCCCCCCCCCCCCCCCCCCCCCCCCCCCCCCCCCCCCCCCCCCCCCCCCCCCCCCCCCCCCCCCCCCCCCCCCCCCCC
>NZ_CANLCN010000160.1:0-78 GCF_947489045.1 Saccharicrinis aurantiacus | reverse complement strand
AAAAAAAAAAAAAAAAAAAAAAAAAAAAAAAAAAAAAAAAAAAAAAAAAAAAAAAAAAAAAAAAAAAAAAAAAAAAAA
>NZ_CANLCN010000159.1:0-79 GCF_947489045.1 Saccharicrinis aurantiacus | reverse complement strand
ACCCTTTTTGCGCCTCGTCATTCCGAGCCGCCAACCAATAAAAATTAGCCATAATGAGTTGATGACAGGGATCAAGCCA
>NZ_CANLCN010000158.1:0-79 GCF_947489045.1 Saccharicrinis aurantiacus | reverse complement strand
AGGAACGAAGGAATCGCAAGGCGCCATGCAAAGCACATTATTAAGCGTTTTATTATAAGTATAAATGATAAAATGGCTT
>NZ_CANLCN010000157.1:0-79 GCF_947489045.1 Saccharicrinis aurantiacus | reverse complement strand
GAGAGGCGGGCTTGAACCGCCGACCTCATGATTATGAATCATGCGCTCTAACCAGCTGAGCTACCTCGGCATTTTTTTA
>NZ_CANLCN010000156.1:0-79 GCF_947489045.1 Saccharicrinis aurantiacus | reverse complement strand
AAAAAATGCCGAGGTAGCTCAGCTGGTTAGAGCGCATGATTCATAATCATGAGGTCGGCGGTTCAAGCCCGCCTCTCGG
>NZ_CANLCN010000155.1:0-80 GCF_947489045.1 Saccharicrinis aurantiacus | reverse complement strand
AAGAAGAAGAAGAAGAAGAAGAAGAAGAAGAAGAAGAAGAAGAAGAAGAAGAAGAAGAAGAAGAAGAAGAAGAAGAAGAA
>NZ_CANLCN010000154.1:0-80 GCF_947489045.1 Saccharicrinis aurantiacus | reverse complement strand
CCTTTTTGCGCCTCGTCATTCCGAGCCGCCAACCAATAAAAATTAGCCATAATGAGTTGATGACAGGGATCAAGCCACTT
>NZ_CANLCN010000153.1:0-81 GCF_947489045.1 Saccharicrinis aurantiacus | reverse complement strand
GGCGATCTCAAGACAAGTAGTAAAGCCATTTTATCATTTATACTTATAATAAAACGCTTAATAATGTGCTTTGCATGGCGC
>NZ_CANLCN010000152.1:0-81 GCF_947489045.1 Saccharicrinis aurantiacus | reverse complement strand
TAACAAGTGGCTTGATCCCTGTCATCAACTCATTATGGCTAATTTTTATTGGTTGGCGGCTCGGAATGACGAGGTGCAAAA
>NZ_CANLCN010000151.1:0-81 GCF_947489045.1 Saccharicrinis aurantiacus | reverse complement strand
TGGTAGCCGCCAACCAATAAAAATTAGCCATAATGAGTTGATGACAGGGATCAAGCCACTTGTTAATAGATGTTAATGATA
>NZ_CANLCN010000150.1:0-81 GCF_947489045.1 Saccharicrinis aurantiacus | reverse complement strand
TTTTGCGCCTCGTCATTCCGAGCCGCCAACCAATAAAAATTAGCCATAATGAGTTGATGACAGGGATCAAGCCACTTGTTA
>NZ_CANLCN010000149.1:0-82 GCF_947489045.1 Saccharicrinis aurantiacus | reverse complement strand
TATCAAGTATCAAGTATCAAGTATCAAGTATCAAGTATCAAGTATCAAGTATCAAGTATCAAGTATCAAGTATCAAGTATCA
>NZ_CANLCN010000148.1:0-83 GCF_947489045.1 Saccharicrinis aurantiacus | reverse complement strand
AGGAATTAAAGTTGTTGTCTTTGCAGCCGCTAAAATAAAGCGATCACAATAAAGATTGTGAGATTAAAAAGATTGAAAAAGCC
>NZ_CANLCN010000147.1:0-84 GCF_947489045.1 Saccharicrinis aurantiacus | reverse complement strand
TAAAGCCATTTTATCATTTATACTTATAATAAAACGCTTAATAATGTGCTTTGCATGGCGCCTTGCGATTCCTTCGTACCTCGT
>NZ_CANLCN010000146.1:0-85 GCF_947489045.1 Saccharicrinis aurantiacus | reverse complement strand
TCATGACGAGGAACGAAGGAATCGCAAGGCGCCATGCAAAGCACATTATTAAGCGTTTTATTATAAGTATAAATGATAAAATGGC
>NZ_CANLCN010000145.1:0-86 GCF_947489045.1 Saccharicrinis aurantiacus | reverse complement strand
ATCTCAAGACAAGTAGTAAATCCATTTTATCATTTATACTTATAATAAAAAGATTAATAATTTGGTTTGAATGGCGCCTTGCGATA
>NZ_CANLCN010000144.1:0-88 GCF_947489045.1 Saccharicrinis aurantiacus | reverse complement strand
ATCTAATCGCAGGTTTAATAGCATATCATTTCTTACCTAAGAAACCCTCTTTAAATATAGACATCATAGATAATGACCATATTAATAA
>NZ_CANLCN010000143.1:0-92 GCF_947489045.1 Saccharicrinis aurantiacus | reverse complement strand
ATTACGACAGAAAATAAGAAGTAAAAAACTTCAAATTTTCTTTCAAAAACATTTGGAGTTAAGGAATTAAAGTTGTTATCTTTGCAGCCGCT
>NZ_CANLCN010000142.1:0-92 GCF_947489045.1 Saccharicrinis aurantiacus | reverse complement strand
TAAACAGGTAAATATAATTTTCTGTCATTGGTAGGAACGAAGGAATCGCAAGGCGCCATGCAAAGCACATTATTAAGCGTTTTATTATAAGT
>NZ_CANLCN010000141.1:0-93 GCF_947489045.1 Saccharicrinis aurantiacus | reverse complement strand
GCTTAATAATGTGCTTTGCATGGCGCCTTGCGATTCCTTCGTACCTCGTCATGACGAGGCGCAAAAGTACATTATTGCTATTCGATATTGCGT
>NZ_CANLCN010000140.1:0-94 GCF_947489045.1 Saccharicrinis aurantiacus | reverse complement strand
AATTTTCTGTCATTGGTAGGAACGAAGGAATCGCAAGGCGCCATGCAAAGCACATTATTAAGCGTTTTATTATAAGTATAAATGATAAAATGGC
>NZ_CANLCN010000139.1:0-94 GCF_947489045.1 Saccharicrinis aurantiacus | reverse complement strand
AAGAAGTAAAAAACTTCAAATTTTCTTTCAAAAACATTTGGAGTTAAGGAATTAAAGTTGTTATCTTTGCAGCCGCTAAAATAAAGCGATCACA
>NZ_CANLCN010000138.1:0-97 GCF_947489045.1 Saccharicrinis aurantiacus | reverse complement strand
CAAAATGTCCGTTGTAATCGTGCCTTGCGTTCAAAGCGGGTGCAAAAGTGAGGACTTTAATTTACAATTCCTAATGCATAGGGAAAGTTTTTTAAGG
>NZ_CANLCN010000137.1:0-97 GCF_947489045.1 Saccharicrinis aurantiacus | reverse complement strand
CAAAATGTCCGTTGTAATCCTGCCTTGCGTTCAAAGCGGGTGCAAAAGTGAGGACTTTAATTTACAATTCCTAATGCTACATTAAAGTTTATTTGAA
>NZ_CANLCN010000136.1:0-98 GCF_947489045.1 Saccharicrinis aurantiacus | reverse complement strand
CAAAAAAAGCCTCACAGAGTATCTGCAAGGCTTTACCATTATTGATGTATTATCTGTACCGAGAGGCGGGCCATCACAGAGTATCTGCATGTCTTTAG
>NZ_CANLCN010000135.1:0-100 GCF_947489045.1 Saccharicrinis aurantiacus | reverse complement strand
AATAAAGCGATCACAATAAAGATTGTGAGATTAAAAAGATTGAAAAAGCCTTCGGGTTTTAAGATATAAAGACTAGCTAAAGTGCTAGAAGTTCTTTGAA
>NZ_CANLCN010000134.1:0-101 GCF_947489045.1 Saccharicrinis aurantiacus | reverse complement strand
GTTAAGCCCTATAGCGCCGATGGTACTGCAGAAATGTGGGAGAGTAGGTCGCCGCCGACCTTTAAAAAAGAGCAATTACATTTATTTGTAGTTGCTCTTTT
>NZ_CANLCN010000133.1:0-104 GCF_947489045.1 Saccharicrinis aurantiacus | reverse complement strand
GGATTACAACGGACATTTTGAGAAACAAAAAATGGATTAAAAACCCTTTATATAAGCGGTTTTTAGGTGTCAAAAAAGATTTAAAATTCTTTTCAAATTTATTT
>NZ_CANLCN010000132.1:0-105 GCF_947489045.1 Saccharicrinis aurantiacus | reverse complement strand
ATTTTATCATTTATACTTATAATAAAACGCTTAATAATGTGCTTTGCATGGCGCCTTGCGATTCCTTCGTACCTCGTCATGACGAGGCGCAAAAGTACATTATTG
>NZ_CANLCN010000131.1:0-106 GCF_947489045.1 Saccharicrinis aurantiacus | reverse complement strand
AAATTTTCTTTCAAAAACATTTGGAGTTAAGGAATTAAAGTTGTTATCTTTGCAGCCGCTAAAATAAAGCGATCACAATAAAGATTGTGAGATTAAAAAGATTGAA
>NZ_CANLCN010000130.1:0-107 GCF_947489045.1 Saccharicrinis aurantiacus | reverse complement strand
GATGTTAATGATAATTTCATAAAGCACTATTAAACAGGTAAATATAATTTTCTGTCATTGGTAGGAACGAAGGAATCGCAAGGCGCCATGCAAAGCACATTATTAAG
>NZ_CANLCN010000129.1:0-109 GCF_947489045.1 Saccharicrinis aurantiacus | reverse complement strand
AGCGGCTGCAAAGATAACAACTTTAATTCCTTAACTCCAAATGTTTTTGAAAGAAAATTTGAAGTTTTTTACTTCTTGTTTTCTATTGTAATTGACTATCGTTAAATAG
>NZ_CANLCN010000128.1:0-110 GCF_947489045.1 Saccharicrinis aurantiacus | reverse complement strand
ACTATTAAACAGGTAAATATAATTTTCTGTCATTGGTAGCCGCCAACCAATAAAAATTAGCCATAATGAGTTGATGACAGGGATCAAGCCACTTGTTAATAGATGTTAAT
>NZ_CANLCN010000127.1:0-112 GCF_947489045.1 Saccharicrinis aurantiacus | reverse complement strand
GTTCAAGCCCGCCTCTCGGTACAGATAATACATCAATAATGGTAAAGCCTTGCAGATACTCTGTGAGGCTTTTTTTGTGCTTTAAAATGGACTATTGAATCTTTATAATATT
>NZ_CANLCN010000126.1:0-114 GCF_947489045.1 Saccharicrinis aurantiacus | reverse complement strand
CGTTTATCATTTATCCCTTATCCTTTATCATTAAAGAAAGATATTAAGGTGGTTATAGCGTAGGGGTTCCACCTCTTCCCATTCCGAACAGAGAAGTTAAGCCCTATAGCGCCG
>NZ_CANLCN010000125.1:0-115 GCF_947489045.1 Saccharicrinis aurantiacus | reverse complement strand
CCACTTGTTAATAGATGTTAATGATAATTTCATAAAGTACTATTAAACAGGTAAATATAATTTTCTGTCATTGGTAGCCGCCAACCAATAAAAATTAGCCATAATGAGTTGATGA
>NZ_CANLCN010000124.1:0-115 GCF_947489045.1 Saccharicrinis aurantiacus | reverse complement strand
TCATCAACTCATTATGGCTAATTTTTATTGGTTGGCGGCTACCAATGACAGAAAATTATATTTACCTGTTTAATAGTGCTTTATGAAATTATCATTAACATCTATTAACAAGTGG
>NZ_CANLCN010000123.1:0-116 GCF_947489045.1 Saccharicrinis aurantiacus | reverse complement strand
CAAAGTTGCAGGAAGCTTGCGTCAGTGACGCAAATCCGCCGCAAAGTTGCAGGAAGCTTGCGTCAGTGACGCAAATCCGCCGCAAAGTTGCAGGAAGCTTGCGTCAGTGACGCAAA
>NZ_CANLCN010000122.1:0-118 GCF_947489045.1 Saccharicrinis aurantiacus | reverse complement strand
AGAAAAATATTGTTTATAAGAGTGTGAAGGCAGAGGGCTGCGCAAATTATTCATTTGAAAAACTTACCAAAAATACGACTAAATTCAGACACGAGATATTGGCTAGTGTGTAACGGTT
>NZ_CANLCN010000121.1:0-118 GCF_947489045.1 Saccharicrinis aurantiacus | reverse complement strand
TATTCGTTTATAACTTAAAACTTATAATTTATAACTAAAATATAACATACTAGCTCAACCAAAATCATACTCTAATTCTAATACTTAACTAAAAGTTTCGGGTAATTAGTACCACTCG
>NZ_CANLCN010000120.1:0-127 GCF_947489045.1 Saccharicrinis aurantiacus | reverse complement strand
GCGCCATGCAAAGCACATTATTAAGCGTTTTATTATAAGTATAAATGATAAAATGGCTTTACTACTTGTCTTGAGATTGCCGCGTGCCTCGCGATGACGCAATATCGAATAGCAATAATGTACTTTT
>NZ_CANLCN010000119.1:0-129 GCF_947489045.1 Saccharicrinis aurantiacus | reverse complement strand
GAGTAACAAAAACGACATATTAAAAGTGATTGAAACTATTTAACGATAGTTAATTACGACAGAAAATAAGAAGTAAAAAACTTCAAATTTTCTTTCAAAAACATTTGGAGTTAAGGAATTAAAGTTGTT
>NZ_CANLCN010000118.1:0-150 GCF_947489045.1 Saccharicrinis aurantiacus | reverse complement strand
AATAAAAATTAATTATGCTAATTTGCATCCAATACAAAAACAAACTTTGTTGCACTAGACCCTTGAATCCAAGCTTTACACCCCAGCATCGGTTAACGACATTACTGTTTATAAAGAAGCTTGGTCGCAGATGTATAATAGGACTTTCTT
>NZ_CANLCN010000117.1:0-150 GCF_947489045.1 Saccharicrinis aurantiacus | reverse complement strand
TATTTTGTTAAGTTTGTTGTGACTGAGGTGGCGAAGCTGACTTTAAATTGCACAACAGCTTCTTGGCGCCAAACGTTGGCGGTAATATAGTACAACTACTACTCAGATAAAATTATCAAGAATAGAAATATGAAAAAGGTTTTAGTAATA
>NZ_CANLCN010000116.1:0-150 GCF_947489045.1 Saccharicrinis aurantiacus | reverse complement strand
TCATGTGCAAAGGTTAGCTTATGATGCTGTGCAACAAATTAGAATAGAATACCGTTGGGAAGCCATAGAACAAGAAAATGATAAAATTAAATATGCTCGTGAAACAGATTCAGAGTATAATCCAGAGATACTAAATAATGGAGATAGTCC
>NZ_CANLCN010000115.1:0-144 GCF_947489045.1 Saccharicrinis aurantiacus | reverse complement strand
TTTAACGATAGTCAATTACAATAGAAAACAAGAAGTAAAAAACTTCAAATTTTCTTTCAAAAACATTTGGAGTTAAGGAATTAAAGTTGTTATCTTTGCAGCCGCTAAAATAAAGCGATCACATGTGAGATTAAAAAGATTGAA
>NZ_CANLCN010000114.1:0-153 GCF_947489045.1 Saccharicrinis aurantiacus | reverse complement strand
ACAAATAAAAATTAATTATGCTAATTTGCATCCAATACAAAAACAAACTTTGTTGCACTAGACCCTTGAATCCAAGGAAAATGATAAAATTAAATATGCTCGTGAAACAGATTCAGAGTATAATCCAGAGATACTAAATAATGGAGATAGTCC
>NZ_CANLCN010000113.1:0-153 GCF_947489045.1 Saccharicrinis aurantiacus | reverse complement strand
AGACGTGTGTAGTTTTTTCCATTCATAACAACAAATTTAAAATATTAATTTGTTGCGCTAGGTTCTTGAATCTGGGTTTCTTGTTCTATGGCTTCCCAACGGTATTCTATTCTAATTTGTTGCACAGCATCATAAGCTAACCTTTGCACATGA
>NZ_CANLCN010000112.1:0-154 GCF_947489045.1 Saccharicrinis aurantiacus | reverse complement strand
ACTTGAACCCGCACGTCCTAATGGACACAAGATTTTAAGTCTTGCGTGTCTACCAATTCCACCACTCGAGCATCCTTTGGAGCGAAAAACGGGACTCGAACCCGCGACCCCGACCTTGGCAAGGTCGTGCTCTACCAACTGAGCTATTTTCGCA
>NZ_CANLCN010000111.1:0-154 GCF_947489045.1 Saccharicrinis aurantiacus | reverse complement strand
TTCAAAGAACTTCTAGCACTTTAGCTAGTCTTTATATCTTAAAACCCGAAGGCTTTTTCAATCTTTTTAATCTCACATGTGATCGCTTTATTTTAGCGGCTGCAAAGATAACAACTTTAATTCCTTAACTCCAAATGTTTTTGAAAGAAAATTT
>NZ_CANLCN010000110.1:0-155 GCF_947489045.1 Saccharicrinis aurantiacus | reverse complement strand
GACTGGAAACCGCTGTAGAAAATAAATCATCTGCGGCTTTTATTCGTTGCCTAATAATTTCAGGCATACCTTTGATCACCTTTATTGGTGTTAGCATCTCTGAATTATACTTTATTTTCATTTCCTCATTATGCTCATGATTCATATAAATCTTA
>NZ_CANLCN010000109.1:0-155 GCF_947489045.1 Saccharicrinis aurantiacus | reverse complement strand
ATTACGACAGAAAATAAGAAGTAAAAAACTTCAAATTTTCTTTCAAAAACATTTGGAGTTAAGGAATTAAAGTTGTTGTCTTTGCAGCCGCTAAAATAAAGCGATCACAATAAAGATTGTGAGATTAAAAAGATTGAAAAAGCCTTCGGGTTTTA
>NZ_CANLCN010000108.1:0-155 GCF_947489045.1 Saccharicrinis aurantiacus | reverse complement strand
AAAACAAGAAGTAAAAAACTTCAAATTTTCTTTCAAAAACATTTGGAGTTTAGAAACTAAAGTTGTTATCTTTGCAGTCGCTAAAATAAAGCGATCACAATAAAGATTGTGAGATTAAAAAGATTGAAAAAGCCTTCGGGTTTTAAGATATAAAG
>NZ_CANLCN010000107.1:0-155 GCF_947489045.1 Saccharicrinis aurantiacus | reverse complement strand
ATTCTTTTCAAATTTATTTGGAATTAAGAAATTAAATCAGTTATCTTTGCAGCCGCTTTTAACGAAGAGCTGAGAGTAACAAAAACGACATCTTGAAAGTGATTGAAACTATTTAACGATAGTCAATTACAATAGAAAACAAGAAGTAAAAAACT
>NZ_CANLCN010000106.1:0-155 GCF_947489045.1 Saccharicrinis aurantiacus | reverse complement strand
GGAAACCTTTGAAAGCCTCCGTTACTCTTTTGGAGGCGACCACCCCAGTCAAACTACCCACCAAACAATGTCCAGATTAATCTGTTAGGCCACAGATAAGCAAAGGGTCGTATTTCAAGGGCGACTAACATACGCCTGGCGACGCATGATCGATG
>NZ_CANLCN010000105.1:0-156 GCF_947489045.1 Saccharicrinis aurantiacus | reverse complement strand
CATCGATCATGCGTCGCCAGGCGTATGTTAGTCGCCCTTGAAATACGACCCTTTGCTTATCTGTGGCCTAACAGATTTTATCTGGACATTGTTTGGTGGGTAGTTTGACTGGGGTGGTCGCCTCCAAAAGAGTAACGGAGGCTTTCAAAGGTTTCC
>NZ_CANLCN010000104.1:0-158 GCF_947489045.1 Saccharicrinis aurantiacus | reverse complement strand
AATAAATTTGAAAAGAATTTTAAATCTTTTTTTGACACCTAAAAACCGCTTATATAAAGGGTTTTTAATCCATTTTTCGTCCCTCAAAATGTCCGTTGTAATCGTGCCTTGCGTTCAAAGCGGGTGCAAAAGTGAGGACTTTAATTTACAATTCCTAA
>NZ_CANLCN010000103.1:0-158 GCF_947489045.1 Saccharicrinis aurantiacus | reverse complement strand
AAGAGGTGGAACCCCTACGCTATAACCACCTTAATATCTTTCTTTAATGATAAAGGATAAGGGATAAATGATAAACGAGCGTATTCGTTTATAACTTAAAACTTATAATTTATAACTAAAATATAACATACTAGCTCAACCAAAATCATACTCTAATT
>NZ_CANLCN010000102.1:0-158 GCF_947489045.1 Saccharicrinis aurantiacus | reverse complement strand
AATTAGAGTATGATTTTGGTTGAGCTAGTATGTTATATTTTAGTTATAAATTATAAGTTTTAAGTTATAAACGAATAAGCGCGTTTATCATTTATCCCTTATCCTTTATCATTAAAGAAAGATATTAAGGTGGTTATAGCGTAGGGGTTCCACCTCTT
>NZ_CANLCN010000101.1:0-161 GCF_947489045.1 Saccharicrinis aurantiacus | reverse complement strand
AAAGCACTATTAAACAGGTAAATATAATTTTCTGTCATTGGTAGGCACGAAGGAATCTCAAGGCGACTTTATTAAATTAAGTGTTAAATGATAAGTTATAAATTACTTTGCAGCTCGACTACATCGCGTAATTAAATCATAGGCAAGCTGTAAAGCACTTC
>NZ_CANLCN010000100.1:0-161 GCF_947489045.1 Saccharicrinis aurantiacus | reverse complement strand
AAAGATTTAAAATTCTTTTCAAATTTATTTGGAATTAAGAAATTAAATCAGTTATCTTTGCAGCCGCTTTTAACGAAAAGCTCAGAGTAACAAAAACGACATATTAAAAGTGATTGAAACTATTTAACGATAGTTAATTACGACAGAAAATAAGAAGTAAA
>NZ_CANLCN010000099.1:0-165 GCF_947489045.1 Saccharicrinis aurantiacus | reverse complement strand
TCCGAATTTCTCCGGGCTATCCTTCTGTAAAAGGCAGGTTTCATACGCGTTACGCACCCGTGCGCCGGTCGTCATCTGTAGCAAGCTACAATGTTACCCCTCGACTTGCATGTGTTAGGCCTGTCGCTAGCGTTCATCCTGAGCCAGGATCAAACTCTTCGTTGT
>NZ_CANLCN010000098.1:0-167 GCF_947489045.1 Saccharicrinis aurantiacus | reverse complement strand
AATTGTGTGCTTAATTCGGACATACTGCAAAACTATGTACTTTTTACTTCAGACCCAACTTTTGCCGGTGATCCGAACTATTCAATCAGTAATATTATAAAGATTCAATAGTCCATTTTAAAGCACAAAAAAAGCCTCACAGAGTATCTGCAAGGCTTTACCATTAT
>NZ_CANLCN010000097.1:0-167 GCF_947489045.1 Saccharicrinis aurantiacus | reverse complement strand
TATGGGACTTAACCCGACACCTCACGGCACGAGCTGACGACAACCATGCAGCACCTTGTAAATTGTCCGAAGAAAAACCTATCTCTAAGTCTGTCAATCTACATTTAAGTCCAGGTAAGGTTCCTCGCGTATCATCGAATTAAACCACATGTTCCTCCGCTTGTGCG
>NZ_CANLCN010000096.1:0-167 GCF_947489045.1 Saccharicrinis aurantiacus | reverse complement strand
TATGGGACTTAACCCGACACCTCACGGCACGAGCTGACGACAACCATGCAGCACCTTGTAAATTGTCCGAAGAAAAAACTATCTCTAGTCCTGTCAATCTACATTTAAGTCCAGGTAAGGTTCCTCGCGTATCATCGAATTAAACCACATGTTCCTCCGCTTGTGCG
>NZ_CANLCN010000095.1:0-171 GCF_947489045.1 Saccharicrinis aurantiacus | reverse complement strand
AAGGGATTTCAACCGTTGTTGAATCCCTTTCTTTTAACCTAAACCCTAATCTATGAAAAAAAACTTCTTATGTCTTATTTGAGGTGAGCTTTTAAAAGAGGGAATGTTTTAGAAACATTCCCATCTTATAACCTAAACCCTAACCTAATCTATGAAAAACTCTCTTGCTCT
>NZ_CANLCN010000094.1:0-172 GCF_947489045.1 Saccharicrinis aurantiacus | reverse complement strand
CGAAGGCTAGGCTCAACGTACTATTCCGTCAGTACGTAGCAATCTCTCAAATCCGTCACTTTCATTGTATAGCAGGTGCAGGAATATTAACCTGCTTTCCATCCACTACCCCTTTCGGGTTCGCGTTAGGTCCCGACTAACCCTGATCCGATTAGCGTTGATCAGGAAACCT
>NZ_CANLCN010000093.1:0-172 GCF_947489045.1 Saccharicrinis aurantiacus | reverse complement strand
CGAAGGCTAGGCTCAACGTACTATTCCGTCAGTACGTAGCAATCTCTCAAATCCGTCACTTTCATTGTATAGCAGGTACAGGAATATTAACCTGTTTTCCATCCACTACCCCTTTCGGGTTCGCGTTAGGTCCCGACTAACCCTGATCCGATTAGCGTTGATCAGGAAACCT
>NZ_CANLCN010000092.1:0-174 GCF_947489045.1 Saccharicrinis aurantiacus | reverse complement strand
AAATGGCTTTACTACTTGTCTTGAGATTGCCGCGTGCCTCGCGATGACGCAATATCGAATAGCAATAATGTACTTTTTGCGCCTCGTCATTCCGTAGCGAAGGAATCGCAAGGCGCCATGCAAAGCACATTATTAAGCGTTTTATTATAAGTATAAATGATAAAATGGCTTTAC
>NZ_CANLCN010000091.1:0-178 GCF_947489045.1 Saccharicrinis aurantiacus | reverse complement strand
ACAAATAAAAATTAATTATGCTAATTTGCATCCAATACAAAAACAAACTTTGTTGCACTAGACCCTTGAATCCAAGACTAATTAGAGGCAAAATGCAAGTAAATACACTTAACGACAAGACTGGGAAGTAGAGTTGCAATTTTGTAAAATGAAATTGTAGAGAAGTAAAATTTAAATG
>NZ_CANLCN010000090.1:0-180 GCF_947489045.1 Saccharicrinis aurantiacus | reverse complement strand
GGCGATTAGCTCAGTTGGTTCAGAGCACTTGGTTTACACCCAAGGGGTCGGGGGTTCGACTCCCTCATCGCCCACATCTTTTAAATGAATTAAACGATTACGTATTCGGGCGATTAGCTCAGTTGGTTCAGAGCACTTGGTTTACACCCAAGGGGTCGGGGGTTCGACTCCCTCATCGCC
>NZ_CANLCN010000089.1:0-180 GCF_947489045.1 Saccharicrinis aurantiacus | reverse complement strand
GTTAGATACTTAAATATAACAAATGCTTTGTTTCTTTTCTCTTAAAATAGAACTTTTCTTACGTCGAATTCACGTTACATTAAAATGAGCCTTATTCTTTCGGCCTTTTTAACTTATCCATCGTTAAAAAATATCGCCGTAGCTAAGGCTATGCCTCAATTTTTCGCCTTGCCTAAGCTA
>NZ_CANLCN010000088.1:0-184 GCF_947489045.1 Saccharicrinis aurantiacus | reverse complement strand
TTATTATAAGTATAAATGATAAAATGGCTTTACTACTTGCCTTAAGATCGCCGCGTGCCTCGCGATGACGCAATATCAAATAGTAATAATGTACTTTTTGCACCTCGTCATGACGAGGAACGAAGGAATCGCAAGGCGCCATGCAAAGCACATTATTAAGCGTTTTATTATAAGTATAAATGAT
>NZ_CANLCN010000087.1:0-185 GCF_947489045.1 Saccharicrinis aurantiacus | reverse complement strand
CATGCAAAGCACATTATTAAGCGTTTTATTATAAGTATAAATGATAAAATGGCTTTACTACTTGTCTTGAGATCGCCGCGTGCCTCGCGATGACGCAATATCGAATAACAATAATGTACTTTTGCGCCTCGTCATGACGAGGTACGAAGGAATCGCAAGGCGCCATGCAAAGCACATTATTAAGC
>NZ_CANLCN010000086.1:0-187 GCF_947489045.1 Saccharicrinis aurantiacus | reverse complement strand
ACATTATTAAGCGTTTTATTATAAGTATAAATGATAAAATGGCTTTACTACTTGCCTTAAGATCGCCGCGTGCCTCGTGATGACGCAATATCGAATAGCAATAATGTACTTTTTGCACCTCGTCATTCCGAGCCGCCAACCAATAAAAATTAGCCATAATGAGTTGATGACAGGGATCAAGCCACTT
>NZ_CANLCN010000085.1:0-196 GCF_947489045.1 Saccharicrinis aurantiacus | reverse complement strand
ACGAGGTACGAAGGAATCGCAAGGCGCCATGCAAAGCACATTATTAAGCGTTTTATTATAAGTATAAATGATAAAATTGCTTTACTACTTGCCTTAAGATCGCCGCGTGCCTCGCGATAACGCAATATCGAATAGCAATAATGTACTTTTGCGCCTCGTCATGACGAGGTACGAAGGAATCGCAAGGCGCCATGCA
>NZ_CANLCN010000084.1:0-206 GCF_947489045.1 Saccharicrinis aurantiacus | reverse complement strand
ACACCTCCTTTCTGGAGAGATGTTTTACACTGTTACTGAGGTAATGAATAAGCAACTTGATTTCTTATTTACTTGGTGACCAAAGAGCACTTCTTTTTTATGCATTCCACGTTGTCTAAAATTAGACAAAACGTACATTGACATATTGGCAAAACAATCAAAATCATAAGTTAGTTTTAATACTAAGTATTAAATACTAATTAACA
>NZ_CANLCN010000083.1:0-209 GCF_947489045.1 Saccharicrinis aurantiacus | reverse complement strand
CATGCAAAGCACATTATTAAGCGTTTTATTATAAGTATAAATGATAAAATGGCTTTACTACTTGTCTTGAGATCGCCACGTGCCTCGCGATGACGCAATATCGAATAGCAATAATGTACTTTTTGCGCCTCATCATGACGAGGAACGAAGGAATCGCAAGGCGCCATGCAAAGCACATTATTAAGCGTTTTATTATAAGTATAAATGAT
>NZ_CANLCN010000082.1:0-224 GCF_947489045.1 Saccharicrinis aurantiacus | reverse complement strand
TGCATGGCGCCTTGCGATTCCTTCGTACCTCGTCATGACGAGGCGCAAAAGTACATTATTGCTATTCGATATTGCGTCATCGCGAGGCACGGGGCGATCTCAAGGCAAGCAGTAAATCCATTTTATCATTTATACTTATATAAAACACTTAATAATGTGCTTTGCATGGCGCCTTGCGATTCCTTCGTTCCTACCAATGACAGAAAATTATATTTACCTGTTTA
>NZ_CANLCN010000081.1:0-226 GCF_947489045.1 Saccharicrinis aurantiacus | reverse complement strand
GGAATTGTAAATTAAAGTCCTCACTTTTGCACCCGCTTTGAACGCAAGGCACGATTACAACGGACATTTTGAGGAATAAAAAATGGATTAAAAACCCTTTATATAAGCGGTTTTTAAGTGTCAAAAAAAGATTTAAAATTCTTTTCAACTTTATTTGGAATTAAGAAATTAAATCAGTTATCTTTGCAGCCGCTTTTAACGAAGAGCTGAGAGTGACAAAAACGAC
>NZ_CANLCN010000080.1:0-229 GCF_947489045.1 Saccharicrinis aurantiacus | reverse complement strand
TGTGAGATTAAAAAGATTGAAAAAGCCTTCGGGTTTTAAGATATAAAGACTAGCTAAAGTGCTAGAAGTTCTTTGAAAATATTGGAATGCATAAAAGGAAAAAAAGTGATTCTTTGAGTAGGACTCTTGTAAAGAATAAGAGACTGTTAAAACAGTCATAATAATTTTTATACAACGAAGAGTTTGATCCTGGCTCAGGATGAACGCTAGCGACAGGCCTAACACATGC
>NZ_CANLCN010000079.1:0-230 GCF_947489045.1 Saccharicrinis aurantiacus | reverse complement strand
GTCATTATCTATGATGTCTATATTTAAAGAGGGTTTCTTAGGTAAGAAATGATATGCTATTAAACCTGCGATTAGATTTGAAAGAAAGTTTTCAAACGACCTGTGTCTCGTATGTTCAATTTGACAGATATTTTTTAGTTCATCATTTACAGCTTCAATGAGAGCTCTCTTTTTGAGAAGAACTTTATCGTGTATGTGCATCAATGCATTCTTCATGTTCTTTTTTATTT
>NZ_CANLCN010000078.1:0-234 GCF_947489045.1 Saccharicrinis aurantiacus | reverse complement strand
AGTGGCTTGATCCCTGTCATCAACTCATTATGGCTAATTTTTATTGGTTGGCGGCTCGGAATGACGAGGCGCAAAAGGGTGTGCAGACTACGTTATTGCGTCATCGCGAGGCACGCGGCGATCTCAAGGCGTTTTGTAAGTCAGGAGTGTGAAGTCTGAAGTGCTTTACAGCTTGCCTATGATTTAATTACGCGATGTAGTCGAGCTGCAAAGTAATTTATAACTTATCATTTA
>NZ_CANLCN010000077.1:0-236 GCF_947489045.1 Saccharicrinis aurantiacus | reverse complement strand
AGTGGCTTGATCCCTGTCATCAACTCATTATGGCTAATTTTTATTGGTTGGCGGCTCGGAATGACGAGGCGCAAAAGTACATTATTACTATTCGATATTGCGTCATCGCGAGGCACGCGGCGATCTCAAGACAAGTAGTAAAGCCATTTTATCATTTATACTTATAATAAAACGCTTAATAATGTGCTTTGCATGGCGCCTTGCGATTCCTTCGTTCCTACCAATGACAGAAAATT
>NZ_CANLCN010000076.1:0-254 GCF_947489045.1 Saccharicrinis aurantiacus | reverse complement strand
AGATTCAGTAGCTCAGCTGGTAGAGCACATCCCTTTTAAGGATGGGGTCCTGGGTTCGAACCCCAGCTGAATCACTTTATAAAAAGAGGCTTTTCTTTGCAGAAAAGCCTCTTTTTTGTTTCTATCCTATCCTAAAATAAATTGACAAAAAAAGGCACGGGTCAATGTAGAAAGTTGGGGTCAATGTAGAAAGTTGGGTCTATAAAAGTCTAAGCATATATTTTGGTCAATCTGTAAAGGAAAAATCTTACATC
>NZ_CANLCN010000075.1:0-256 GCF_947489045.1 Saccharicrinis aurantiacus | reverse complement strand
ACTGCAGAAATGTGGGAGAGTAGGTCGCCGCCGACCTTTAAAAAAGAGCAATTACATTTATTTGTAGTTGCTCTTTTTTGTTAAAGGAAATTAGATAAGCGTATCAAGATACAAGACACAAGTATCAAGACGATTTACATTGCATAATACAAGCTGTCAATCATCTTATTACTTGATATTAAAAAAATGCCGAGGTAGCTCAGCTGGTTAGAGCGCATGATTCATAATCATGAGGTCGGCGGTTCAAGCCCGCCTC
>NZ_CANLCN010000074.1:0-260 GCF_947489045.1 Saccharicrinis aurantiacus | reverse complement strand
GAGAGGCGGGCTTGAACCGCCGACCTCATGATTATGAATCATGCGCTCTAACCAGCTGAGCTACCTCGGCATTTTTTAGTATAAAGTAGTAAGACATAAGTATAAAGACTTCTTTAGATATTGTAAAAATATCATATCTAAGAGTCTTGTATCTTGATACTTATATCTATTTTACTTTAACCCAAAAGAGCAACTACAAATAAATGTAATTGCTCTTTTTTAAAGGTCGGCGGCGACCTACTCTCCCACATTTCTGCAGT
>NZ_CANLCN010000073.1:0-274 GCF_947489045.1 Saccharicrinis aurantiacus | reverse complement strand
GAGAGGCGGGCTTGAACCGCCGACCTCATGATTATGAATCATGCGCTCTAACCAGCTGAGCTACCTCGGCGTTTTTTTAGTATCAAGTAATAAGATGATTGACAGATTGTATTATGCAATGTAAATTGTCTTGATACTTGTGTCTTGTATCTTGATACTATTATCTAATTTCCTTTAACAAAAAAGAGCAACTACAGATAAATGTAATTGCTCTTCTTAAAGGTCGGCGGCGACCTACTCTCCCACATTTCTGCAGTACCATCGGCGCTATAGG
>NZ_CANLCN010000072.1:0-275 GCF_947489045.1 Saccharicrinis aurantiacus | reverse complement strand
GCTTGATCCCTGTCATCAACTCATTATGGCTAATTTTTATTGGTTGGCGGCTCGGAATGACGAGGCGCAAAAAGGGTATGCAAGACTACGCTATTGCGTCATCGCGAGGCACGCGGCGATCTCAAGGCGTTTGTAAGTCGGGAGTGTGAAGACTGAAGTGCTTTACAGCTTGCCTATGATTTAATTACGCAAGGTAGGCGAGCTGCAAAGTAATTTATAACTTATCATTTACCACTTCATTTAATAAAGTCGCCTTGAGATTCCTTCGTGCCTAC
>NZ_CANLCN010000071.1:0-291 GCF_947489045.1 Saccharicrinis aurantiacus | reverse complement strand
AATTTTCTGTCATTGGTAGGCACGAAGGAATCTCAAGGCGACTTTATTAAATGAAGTGGTAAATGATAAGTTATAAACTACTTTGCAGCTCGCCTACCTTGCGTAATTAAATCATAGGCAAGCTGTAAAGCACTTCTGTCTTCACACTCCTGACTTACAAAACGCCTTGAGATCGCCGCGTGCCTCGCGATGACGCAATAGCGTAGGCTGCACACCTTTTTGCGCCTCGTCATTCCGAGCCGCCAACCAATAAAAATTAGCCATAATGAGTTGATGACAGGGATCAAGCCA
>NZ_CANLCN010000070.1:0-291 GCF_947489045.1 Saccharicrinis aurantiacus | reverse complement strand
CGAACAGAGAAGTTAAGCCCTATAGCGCCGATGGTACTGCAGAAATGTGGGAGAGTAGGTCGCCGCCGACCTTTAAAGAAGAGCAATTACATTTATTTGTAGTTGCTCTTTTTTGTTAAAGGAAATTAGATAAGAGTATCAAGATACAAGATACAAGTATCAAGACGATTTACATTGTATAATACAAGCTGTCAATCATCTTACTACTTGATACTAAAAAAATGCCGAGGTAGCTCAGCTGGTTAGAGCGCATGATTCATAATCATGAGGTCGGCGGTTCAAGCCCGCCTC
>NZ_CANLCN010000069.1:0-293 GCF_947489045.1 Saccharicrinis aurantiacus | reverse complement strand
GGTGAATCGATTAGCCGCAGAATTAAACCTTAAAGTCATCAACTTTGCAGATAAAATATAAAGCTGTCATTGGTAGGTACGAAGGAATCTCAAGGCACCTTGTAAAGCACATTATTAATTGATAGATAAAAAATGCTCAAGCCGCAGGGCTTCTACTTTTTGCTACAGCCCAAAAAGTAGACAAAAAGACCGTCGGCTGCTTTTAAAATGTCTACTTTATTTAATAAGCTTTAAGTGCGGCCAAGTGATTTAGGAGCCAAGCTCCTAACTTCTTGGTCTTACTAAAAGGCTTA
>NZ_CANLCN010000068.1:0-316 GCF_947489045.1 Saccharicrinis aurantiacus | reverse complement strand
TTTACTTCTTATTTTCTGTCGTAATTAACTATCGTTAAATAGTTTCAATCACTTTTAATATGTCGTTTTTGTTACTCCGAGCCCTTCTTTAAAAGCGGCTGCAAAGATAACTGATTTAATTTCTTAATTCCAAATAAATTTGAAAAGAATTTTAAATCTTTTTTAACACCTAAAAACCACTTACATAAAGGGTTTTTAATCCATTTTTCATCGCTCAAAATGTCCGTTGTAATCATGCCTTGCGTTCAAAGCGGGTGCAAAAGTGAGGAGTTTTTTTCATAATTCCAAATACTACTTCAAAGTTTTTTTAGGCAAG
>NZ_CANLCN010000067.1:0-376 GCF_947489045.1 Saccharicrinis aurantiacus | reverse complement strand
ACACCTCCTTTCTGGAGAGATGTTTTACACTGTTACTGAGGTAATGAATAAGCAACTTGATTTCTTATTTACTTGGTAAACAAAGAACACATTTCCTTTTATATGCATTTTAATAATTTACAGTTCTGTAGCTCAGTTGGTTAGAGCACTACACTGATAATGTAGGGGTCCGCAGTTCAAATCTGCGCAGAACTACTTATAATTTAATGGGGGATTAGCTCAGTTGGCTAGAGCGCCTGCCTTGCACGCAGGAGGTCATCGGTTCGACTCCGATATTCTCCACTGATCCATTTAGGGTTAACGTACATTGACATATTGGCAAAACAATCAAAATCATAAGTTAGTTTTAATACTAAGTATTAAATACTAATTAACA
>NZ_CANLCN010000066.1:0-410 GCF_947489045.1 Saccharicrinis aurantiacus | reverse complement strand
TTAAGCTTCAAATAAATAAAAAAGTTTTTTGTAAAGCAGCCTTGAATTTCTTTGCTTCTGTTTCTTGCTTCAAGGCAAGAAATGAAGTCGGGTTTGGGTTGAAAACCCAATACGTAATATTATTTAGTACAACATTGTTTTCACTCGCGCGCGCGCGAATCCTTTCACGTTCATATTTCAAAATGATAAGTTATAAATTACTTTGCAGCTCGACTACCCTGCGTAATTAAATCATAGGCAAGCTGCAAAGCACTTCAGTCTTCACACTCCTGACTTACAAAACGCCTTAAGATCGCCGCGTTCCTCGCGATGACGCAATAACGTAGTCTGCACACCCTTTTTGCGCCTCGTCATTCCGAGCCGCCAACCAATAAAAATTAGCCATAATGAGTTGATGACAGGGATCAAGC
>NZ_CANLCN010000065.1:0-422 GCF_947489045.1 Saccharicrinis aurantiacus | reverse complement strand
AAGTGGCTTGATCCCTGTCATCAACTCATTATGGCTAATTTTTATTGGTTGGCGGCTCGGAATGACGAGGTGCAAAAGCTGGTGCGAGCTTAGCTTAATCCAAGTTAAAAGATTCTGTAGTCACGAGCTAAAAGCTCGCGCTAGCGGGGCCAATACCAGATTCTAAAAAGCCAAATGTGGACCCTTTTCCTGACCGTATTCCAACTCCAGAATTTCCTTATCCAATACCATTGGATATGTAAGGTTAGTATTAGTTTTATTGATAAAAAGTTTACAAAAAAAGAGATATGGATTTATATAGGGAAATTGATGACTATTTCGAGAGTGACAATTACCAAAAAGTAATTAACGTGAATTCGACGTAAGAAAAGTTCTATTTTAAGAGAAAAGAAACAAAGCATTTGTTATATTTAAGTATCTAA
>NZ_CANLCN010000064.1:0-524 GCF_947489045.1 Saccharicrinis aurantiacus | reverse complement strand
GGGTCAATGTAGAAAGTTGGGTCTATAAAAGTCTAAGCATATATTTTGGTCAATCTGTAAAGGAAAAATCTTACATCTACTACGCCCCTGAATTGTCTTCTAAAGTCTTTTATTTTAGCATTAAATGATTCTGCGGCAGCATTAGTACTTCTGTTATTATAATAGTTAGAGATGTTATCGTAGTAATTGAAGAAAGTATTAGCAATTGTATTAAATGATTTAAAAGTGCTTTGACGTACTTTTTCTGCCCAGTGAGCCAGCTTTAACCAACCTACTTCTTTCTTGCAGTGATGATTGTAAGCTTCTTTCAATTCCATCGCTAAATCATAAGCTTGTGCAATTCTTGGATATATATGAAACAATATTCTTGCTCTCTCTGCTTGAGATGAAGTCCATGCATTGGGGGATTTAAACAGCAAATATCTGCTTCGGGCAAGCAGTTGTTTAGGACTATCTCCATTATTTAGTATCTCTGGATTATACTCTGAATCTGTTTCACGAGCATATTTAATTTTATCATTTTC
>NZ_CANLCN010000063.1:0-549 GCF_947489045.1 Saccharicrinis aurantiacus | reverse complement strand
TACACACTAGCCAATATTTCGTGTCTGAATTTAGGCGTATTTTTGGTAAGTTTTTCAAATGAATAATTTGCGCAGCCTTCTGCCTTCGCACTCTTATAAACTATATTTTTCTTTCGCCTTTTTTAGTTTTGGTTGGGTTCGATTTTTTTCGATTTTATTAAAATTGCTGTTCTCCTATTTTCTGACGTTTCATTGTTGTTTAGGTTTTAAGGTCTCTTTTCTCTAGTTGGTATTTTCGTTTGTGATTCTATATTTCCAGCTGTTTTTATAGTTGCTTTTCTTGCAAAAACTCCTCACTCTGGCCACCCAATTTGCAAATTTTGGTAGTACTTTGATCAGTTTATTTTACTTAATAATGGAGTAGGGGTTCTCCCAAAAAATGGTTCAAGATGTTTCTCTCAGGTATTTTATCTCGTCAGTTATTCTAAAAAGAACCTTTTGTATAAGTTTAGTTTTCTTGTTGGTTATTGTAACTGAAACGGCCATTGTATAACACGGCGTAAAAAGCATTGTGCGTCAGTTTTGTGTTTGGAATTAAGATGTATTTTG
>NZ_CANLCN010000062.1:0-576 GCF_947489045.1 Saccharicrinis aurantiacus | reverse complement strand
TTTTTCTTCGGACAATTTACAAGGTGCTGCATGGTTGTCGTCAGCTCGTGCCGTGAGGTGTCGGGTTAAGTCCCATAACGAGCGCAACCCCTATTTTTAGTTACCAGCACGTAATGGTGGGGACTCTAGAAAGACTGCCTGGGTAACCAGAGAGGAAGGTGGGGATGACGTCAAATCAGCACGGCCCTTACGTCCAGGGCTACACACGTGTTACAATGGTCGGTACAAAGGGCAGCTACATGGCAACATGATGCTAATCTCTAAAGCCGGCCTCAGTTCGGATCGGAGTCTGCAACTCGACTCCGTGAAGCTGGATTCGCTAGTAATCGCATATCAGCCATGATGCGGTGAATACGTTCCCGGGCCTTGTACACACCGCCCGTCAAACCATGGAAGTTGAGGGTACCTGAAGTCTGTTACCGCAAGGAGCGGCCTAGGGTAAAATCGATAACTAGGGTTAAGTCGTAACAAGGTAGCCGTACCGGAAGGTGTGGCTGGAACACCTCCTTTCTGGAGAGATGTTTTACACTGTTACTGAGGTAATGAATAAGCAACTTGATTTCTTATTTACTTGGT
>NZ_CANLCN010000061.1:0-579 GCF_947489045.1 Saccharicrinis aurantiacus | reverse complement strand
TTTTGGTAAGTTTTTCAAATGAATAATTTGCGCAGCCCTCTGCCTTCACACTCTTATAAACAATATTTTTCTTTCGCTTTTTTAGTTTTGGTTGGGTTCGATTTTTTGGGTTTCATACTTTTCCTAGTTTATCTATTTTCTGTCGTTTCTTTGGAGTATTGGATTTAAGGTATCTTTTTTCTAGTTGGCGTTTTCTGTTTGTGATTCTATATTTCCAGCTGTTTTTATAGTTGGTTTTTCTTGCAAAAACTCCTCACACTTGCCACCCAATTGGCAAATTTTGGTAGTATCTTGATCAGTTTATTTTACTTAATAATGGAGTAGGGGTTCTCCCAAAAATTGGTTCAGGATGTTTCTATTTGGTGTTTTATCTCGTCAGTTATTCTAAAAAGAACCTTTTGTATAAGTTTAGTTTTCTTGTTGGTTATTGGAACTGAAACGGCCATTGTATAACACGGCGTAAAAAGCATTGTGCGTCAGTTTTATGTTTGGAATTAAGATGTATTTTGTTAAGTTTGTTGTGACTGAGGTGGCGAAGCTGACATTAAATTGCACAACAGCTTCTTGGCGCCAAACGTT
>NZ_CANLCN010000060.1:0-655 GCF_947489045.1 Saccharicrinis aurantiacus | reverse complement strand
AGTAAAAGATCCCCACCCAAAGGATGGGGCATTGAAATAACCCCTAGAAGGGGATAAATTGCCCTACGCCTCCACAGGAGGCAGGGCGTATTGTTCCCATTCTAATTTATTACTTATTTTGATTCTTCCCTTTTCTCATGTTCTTCCTGATACTTTACATACTTTCTTATCATTTCTTCATCTAAGCCTACTGTATCAACACAGTAACCTCTTGCCCAGAAATGATTACCCCAGTATGGCTTCTTCTTCAATTGCTTGAACTTATTCAAGACTCGTATTGAGGTTCTTCCTTTTATTGTGCCTACAAAACTTGATATAGATACTTTGGGGGGAACAGATACCAGCAAATGGATATGATCCTTTTGAACATTCAACTCTTCAACTACACCGCCTTGACGGTCTACAAATTGATGAAGACAATTTTCAACTTCTCTTTTAATTTCGCCTTCAAGTATTCTATACCTATATTTGGGTGTCCATACAATATGGTAGTTACAATGCCACAATGTATGTGACAATTTTTTAAATCGACTCATATGCTACTTTTATTTAGTTGCGGGAACAACTTTACTAAGATAGCTATGAGTCATTTTAAGGCGGAGCCCAATGACTCTGACCACGCCCAGAGGACGTGGTTTTTTATATTAGAATAAAC
>NZ_CANLCN010000059.1:0-706 GCF_947489045.1 Saccharicrinis aurantiacus | reverse complement strand
AATCTGTTAGGCCACAGATAAGCAAAGGGTCGTATTTCAAGGGCGACTAACATACGCCTGGCGACGCATGATCGATGTCTCCGACCTATCCTACACATTACTTACCCACAACCAATGTTAAGTTGCAGTAAAGGTTCACGGGGTCTTTCCGTCCCGTTGCGGGTAATCGGCATCTTCACCGATACTACAATTTCACCGAGCTCATGGTTGAGACAGTGCGCACATCGTTACACCATTCGTGCAGGTCGGAACTTACCCGACAAGGAATTTCGCTACCTTAGGACCGTTATAGTTACGGCCGCCGTTTACTGGGGCTTCAATTCAAAGCTTCACCGAAGTTAACCTCTCCTCTTAACCTTCCAGCACCGGGCAGGTGTCAGGCCTTATACGTCTTCTTTCGAATTTGCAAAGCCATGTGTTTTTGATAAACAGTCGCATGCGCTATTTCTCTGCGGCCAATATTGCTATTGGCGCCCCTTTTCCCGAAGTTACGGGGCTAATTTGCCGAGTTCCTTAACCATGAATCACTCGAGCGCCTTAGTATACTCAACCCAACTACGTGTGTCCGTTTACGGTACGAGCCGCTATACTTGCTTTTCTTGGAACCTGATGCTTTACTTCGCTTCGCCCGAAGGCTAGGCTCAACGTACTATTCCGTCAGTACGTAGCAATCTCTCAAATCCGTCACTTTCATTGTATAGCAGGT
>NZ_CANLCN010000057.1:0-789 GCF_947489045.1 Saccharicrinis aurantiacus | reverse complement strand
TTCAATGAGAGCTCTCTTTTTGAGAAGAACTTTATCGTGTATGTGCATCAATGCATTCTTCATGTTCTTTTTTATTTTTGTAATCATATGAATACCATCAATAAATAAGTCTTCGAATAGGTTTTTGCTTATGTATCCCTTATCTGCAATAAGCTTTCCGAATATTTTATCATGAAAATTCTTGTTTTTTAAAGGGGCTCTATCATCCACATTACCATGAGTAAACAAGAAATCCAGAATTTCACCTTTATCATTTATAACTATGTGTAATTTGAATCCGTAAAACCATCCCATTGAGCATTTACCTTTCTGAGCTAGGTCTTTGAATACCTTATTTTGTTTTTCTCTTTTAATATGACATGCTCTTATGGGGGTTGAATCTATGAATGATATGCCAGTACATTCACCTAGACAAGACACTTGCAAGAAAACGCTCATGGGAATAAGTACTTTTCGTTGTAGCTCAGTAAAGCGATTGTATGATACAGTTTCTGGAAAATCATCGACCATGTGTTTCTGTACATAGTTGATATAAAAATGCTTAAGATTTCTAAATTGCCCTAAGTGAAACAGTATTAAAATAGTAATAACTTCACTGTCAGACATCTTAAACTTTCGTTTGCGAGTGTTTTTACTAGTATCTTTAGTCAAAACATGGCCTTCCTTTGCTAATTCAAACTCTTTACAAAATTCATCAACTAGATAGAAAATTTCAGTAACTTTACTCATCATAAGAAACAAGGTTTTTGTAACTATATATTTAAATGTTAGATACTTAAATATAACAAA
>NZ_CANLCN010000056.1:0-821 GCF_947489045.1 Saccharicrinis aurantiacus | reverse complement strand
CGTTGGCGGTAATATAGTACAACTACTACTCAGATAAAATTATCAAGAATAGAAATATGAAAAAGGTTTTAGTAATAAGTTTGTTCATTGTAGCTTTCATTTCTTGTGAAAAGGATGATAATCAAAGAATCAAATTGGACGAAGATTATTTTCCTCTTCAAATTGGCAACAATTGGCAATTCGAAAAATCCGGAAAAGACTCAATAATTGACATAATTAAGTATAACAATACTGAATATTATGAATTTGCAAACGACTATGGAACAAACTCATATTATCGCAAACATGATAATCGAGTCTATGTTAAGTCCTTATCTGTAGAAAGTAAAGAGGAAATGAAATTTGATTTAGCTGCAAATATTGATGAGACATGGGCATTTGGAGCAGGATATGTTACTCTGATTAGTAGAAATGAAACTGTAACTATTGGTGATAAACAAATTGATAATTGTTTACAATTTAATTTCCACAATCAAGATTTGATTGATTATGGTAGTACAATATGGTTAGCACCTGAAATTGGATTAATTCAACGTACTTGTCAGGAATGTTTTGGTTCTTCATTTGAAACTTTGAGGTTAGAAACAGCTGTGATAGATAATCAGTTGATTGAATTTAAATAAATACTACCGCCAACAAATTGGAATAAACAATGTGGGGCGGTGGTGATTTGGGAGGTTATTTTGGCGAAACCAGTTCCGCCAAATCTTTTCATTCTATTTAGAATGAAAATCTACAAATAAAATAATAAGCTTTGGCTCTTTAGGATTTTGGAAGTGGATTTGGGTTTACTCTCCACACTGTTCATCCAAGTAGCCGTT
>NZ_CANLCN010000055.1:0-855 GCF_947489045.1 Saccharicrinis aurantiacus | reverse complement strand
ATAATGGTAAAGCCTTGCAGATACTCTGTGAGGCTTTTTTTGTGCTTTAAAATGGACTATTGAATCTTTATAATATTGCTACTTGAATAGTTCTTGTGTGAGGGATTGAAGTGACATCCTTTGTGAGCCCATTATGGCGAAGCAAAGTCATATGACTTTAATTATATATTCTTTTAGGCTTACGTACCTTCATCTAAATTGGAGATGCTGACAAATGCATATATGAAAATACTTAATTACATATCGCTTTCTTCATTTGGAGGCTTAAATTATGTATTTGAATAGGGATTAAAACTAGGTTTACCAGACATATTTTAGCTTACTTTCTAAAGCCTACCAAATCAAAGCGAATATAATTTGATCGATATAATACTGCCTTATGGGTAAGTATTTCTTTGCGGAGGAACTTGCACTGAAGAGTTAGTGATCAATTAATGTAATATATAAACGTATATTAAATATGTAATAAGTCTAAGAAAGTACTGTAGTATTCGCTGTGAAATTCCCTTATGCTACATATCTTAGCTCCCAAATTCAACTTACTTAAAGCTATTTCAAAATAATCCAAAAAACTTTCATCACTTAAAGCATTGACAAAGTACCTTTTAGTTCCTACCTTCGTATTCTTGCCTTAAAAAACTTTCCCTATGCATTAGGAATTGTAAATTAAAGTCCTCACTTTTGCACCCGCTTTGAACGCAAGGCAGGATTACAACGGACATTTTGAGAAACAAAAAATGGATTAAAAACCCTTTATATAAGCGGTTTTTAGGTGTCAAAAAAAGATTTAAAATTCTTTTCAAATTTATTTGGAATTAAGAAATTAAATCAGTTATCTTTGCAGCCGCTTTTAAC
>NZ_CANLCN010000054.1:0-911 GCF_947489045.1 Saccharicrinis aurantiacus | reverse complement strand
AGATGACGACCGGCGCACGGGTGCGTAACGCGTATGAAACCTGCCTTTTACAGAAGGATAGCCCGGAGAAATTCGGATTAATACTTCATAGTTCTAGAGATTCGCATGTTTTTCTAGATAAAGTTTCGGCGGTAAAAGATGGTCATGCGTGACATTAGATAGTTGGTGAGGTAACGGCTCACCAAGTCGACGATGTCTAGGGGTTCTGAGAGGAAGGTCCCCCACACTGGTACTGAGACACGGACCAGACTCCTACGGGAGGCAGCAGTGAGGAATATTGGTCAATGGACGCAAGTCTGAACCAGCCATGTCGCGTGAAGGAAGACGGTTCTATGGATTGTAAACTTCTTTTATATAGGAATAATGGTCGTTACGTGTAATGATTTGAAGGTACTATATGAATAAGCACCGGCTAACTCCGTGCCAGCAGCCGCGGTAATACGGAGGGTGCGAGCGTTATCCGGATTTATTGGGTTTAAAGGGTGCGTAGGCGGACTAATAAGTCAGTGGTGAAATCTTGCAGCTTAACTGTAAAACTGCCATTGATACTGTTAGTCTTGAATTTAGTTGAGGTAGGCGGAATGTGTTGTGTAGCGGTGAAATGCATAGATATAACACAGAACACCGATTGCGAAGGCAGCTTACTAAGCTATAATTGACGCTGATGCACGAAAGCGTGGGTAGCGAACAGGATTAGATACCCTGGTAGTCCACGCCGTAAACGATGATTACTCGTTGTTGGCGATACATAGTCAGCGACTGAGCGAAAGCATTAAGTAATCCACCTGGGGAGTACGTTGGCAACAATGAAACTCAAAGGAATTGACGGGGGCCCGCACAAGCGGAGGAACATGTGGTTTAATTCGATGATACGCGAGGAACCTTACCTGGACTTAAATGTAGATTGACAG
>NZ_CANLCN010000053.1:0-923 GCF_947489045.1 Saccharicrinis aurantiacus | reverse complement strand
TTTCTTGTTCTATGGCTTCCCAACGGTATTCTATTCTAATTTGTTGCACAGCATCATAAGCTAACCTTTGCACATGAAATCTATCAGCTACTCGTTTGGCATTCGCAAAGCAACTCTTAGCAATTGCGTTCATGGTTGGAGATAAGTCTAAAGTAATTTCTTCAACTTGACGTAAGAGCTTCTTAGGAATATGTTCTCGTATTCTACTTATGATGCAGTAAGCTTCAACGCCCCTAAAGATGCCTATGATAGTACCTTTCTTTCCTGAAGCACTTTTATTTGTAAGAATAGTATATAGTTCTCCATTAGAAAGAGAAGTTTCGTCAATGGAAAGAAACTTGCCCATATTCTTAGGAAAAACAAGATAGTCTGAGGCATGAGCATATTGATCCCAAGAACGGTAATCACTTAACTTATTTTTATATTGCCGACTGAATAGTGCTGAATTAACGCCAAAATATAAGCCTAGGCTTTTTATACTTACAGCATTACAATCCACCAATTGCTTTTAAAAAAGAAGCATACTCAGGATCTAACCTGGTGCCTTTAGCTACGCTTTCCCAATCACGACTTACTTTTTTTTGTTTACCATCTATCTCAACATCCCAACGTCTGCGCTTCACATTTAAGGTAACTAAATTTCGACGTATAGGACAGTCTCGTATTTCCTTAGGGTTCATAAAACCACTGGCCTTGTGCTTATAAGGAGAGTATTCCTGTGGGATTTCTTGCTTTTCTTCTAAATAGATAGTTAAGTGTTTTGTATACAACTCCTGACCGCTCTTTTCTTGCTTGAAGTCGGTAATTATAAAATAATCAAGTATTCCTTCCGGTAGGATTAGTTCTAATAATTGTGTGCTTAATTCGGACATACTGCAAAACTATGTACTTTTTACTTCAGACCCAACTTTTGCCGGTGATCC
>NZ_CANLCN010000052.1:0-1210 GCF_947489045.1 Saccharicrinis aurantiacus | reverse complement strand
CCCAGATTCAAGAACCTAGCGCAACAAATTAATATTTTAAATTTGTTGTTATGAATGGAAAAAACTACACACGTCTCACATTAAAAGAGCGTTGCCAAATAGAAGGCTATCTCAAAGATTTTAAGTCTGTCTCAGAAATTGCACGACTTCTCGATAGGAATCGTTCAACCATAAGTCGAGAATTAAAACGAGGATTGTATTTAACATCCAAGTTTTACATTGCCGACCATGCTCATAAACATGCAGATATACGAAATAGGATAAAGCGTTTAGACCCACGTTTATTGAATAATAATGTGTTAAGGTTTTACGTATTTCGAAGCCTACTTAAGGGTTGGACACCAGAACAAATAGCAAATCGAGTAGTCAAGCTTTATCCAAATAATTTAGAAATGCGTATTTCATACGAAGCAATCTATTGCTTTATATACAAACAGACCAACTTCAAGTTAAAGAGTAAACTGATCAAGCTCCTTGTACACTCTAAGCCAAAACGAAGTAAATCACCCAAAAGAAAGCAATATATGGGGACGATTATTGACAGAACACCAATTGATGAACGTCCTATAGAAGTTGAGAATAGGGATATAGTAGGGCATTGGGAGAGTGATTTAATTATAGGAAAAGGGCAACAAAGTGCCATCGGCACAATTGTTGAGCGTAGCTCGAGATATACACTAATTATCCCCTTAAAGTCGAGAAAAAGCGAACATGTAGTGCGTGAATTTACAAAAGCCTTGATGCAGCTCCCCAAGCATTTATTAAAAAGTATTACTCATGATAATGGTATAGAAATGTCAGCACATAAGCAACTTACAAAACGAACGAACATGCCCGTATACTTTGCTCATCCATACTCATCATGGGAGCGAGGTACAAATGAAAATACAAATGGGCTGATAAGGCGTGTATTTAAAAAGAAAACAGATTTTAATAAGGTAAGTCCCGAAGCACTTAAGGAGTTGCAAAATAGGCTTAATGATAGACCAAGAAAGGTCTTAGACTATAGAACCCCAAATGAAATACTAAATAAATCATGCGCTTAATGATGATTACTTCCGAATATTTTTCTTCCGAAACGCCCCCACAAAATCATTTGGGGGTTTTCGTAAGAAAATATATGACCAAAACTATACAAATAAAAATTAATTATGCTAATTTGCATCCAATACAAAAACAAACTTTGTTGCACTAGACCCTTGAATCCAAG
>NZ_CANLCN010000051.1:0-1483 GCF_947489045.1 Saccharicrinis aurantiacus | reverse complement strand
TTTCCATCCACTACCCCTTTCGGGTTCGCGTTAGGTCCCGACTAACCCTGATCCGATTAGCGTTGATCAGGAAACCTGAGTTTTTCGGCGTGCGGGTTTCTCACCCGCATTATCGTTACTTATGCCTACATTTGCTTTTCTAAATACTCCACGAGACATCGCCATCTCGCTTCAGCGCAATTTAGAATGCTCCCCTACCACTGTATTAAAATACAATCCATAGCTTCGGTAATATACTTATGCCCGATTATTATCCATGCTCGATCGCTCGACTAGTGAGCTGTTACGCACTCTTTAAATGAATGGCTGCTTCCAAGCCAACATCCTAGCTGTCTATGCAATCAAACCGCGTTTGTTCAACTTAGTATATATTTGGGGACCTTAGCCGATGGTCTGGGTTCTTTCCCTCTCGGACATGGACCTTAGCACCCATGCCCTCACTCCTATTCATCATCTTACAGCATTCGGAGTTTATCAGGAGTTGATAGGCGGTGAAGCCCTCTCGTCCAATCAGTAGCTCTACCTCTGCAAGATTAAAATAAGGCTGCACCTAAATGCATTTCGGGGAGTACGAGCTATTTCCAGGTTTGATTGGCCTTTCACCCCTACCCACAGTTCATCCGAAGACTTTTCAACGTCTGGCGGTTCGGTCCTCCACTGTGTGTTACCACAGCTTCAACCTGACCATGGGTAGATCACCTGGTTTCGCGTCTAGCGCAGCTAACTTTATCGCCCTATTCAGACTCGCTTTCGCTTCGGCTCCGTCCCTTAAGGACTTAACCTCGCTAACTACGACTAACTCGTAGGCTCATTATGCAAAAGGCACGCCGTCACTGAATAAATCAGCTCCGACCGCTTGTAAGCGCACGGTTTCAGGTACTATTTCACTCTCCTATTCGGAGTACTTTTCACCTTTCCCTCACGGTACTGGTTCACTATCGGTCTTTGAGGAGTATTTAGCCTTACCGGATGGGCCCGGCAGATTCAGACAGGATTTCACGTGTCCCGCCCTACTCAGGATACTGCTAGATTCTTAAACTTACTTGTACGAGACTTTCACTCTCTATGGTTACTCTTTCCAAAGCATTCCAATTCATTTAATTACTCATATTGCAGTCCTACAACCCCATAATTGCCTAAACAATTATGGTTTGGGCTGTTCCCAGTTCGCTCGCCACTACTACGGGAATCATTATTATTTTCTTTTCCTACAGGTACTTAGATGTTTCAGTTCCCTGCGTTAGCTCACCCGAAGGTGTGTTATGTCTTCAACATAACGGGTTGCCCCATTCAGAAATCCACGGATTAACAGATATTTGCTCCTCCCCGTGGCTTATCGCAGCTTATCACGTCTTTCTTCGCCTCTCAAAGCCTAGGCATTCACCATGCGCCCTTACTTACTTTCTTGTTAATTAGTATTTAATACTTAGTATTAAAACTAACTTATGATTTTGATTGTTTTGCCAATATGTCAATGTACGTT
>NZ_CANLCN010000050.1:0-1531 GCF_947489045.1 Saccharicrinis aurantiacus | reverse complement strand
CAAGACTGGGAAGTAGAGTTGCAATTTTGTAAAATGAAATTGTAGAGAAGTAAAATTTAAATGCAATACGGAAAACCGGAATTGTAAAGGGTACAAATGGAAATGTAAGCCGAGAAATAGACTTGTAACTAGGTAAAACCGAATTGCAATGGGGTAAAATAGAAATGTAAGTCTGAAAAATAGACTTGTAACGAGGTAAAACCGAAATGCAATATGGAAAAATGGAATTGTAACGGGGTAAAATGGAAATATAAGCCTGAAAAGTAGACTTGTAACGTGTAAATAGAAAATTCAAGACTGAAAAGAAAGAACAGAGTATCTGAAATTAAGGGGATACAAATTTTAAATATAAACAACAGGGGCTAACAATCTGGCATAAAGCATAAGCGTCAGCAAGTATTTGGGAGTTTTGTATGATGTTTGAAGTTCGCCAAAATTTCCATTTGTGTTTGGAAAGTGCTAAGTTTGAAACAAAATAAAAATTTTGGCTCTGTAGTGTTTTGGTTGGTTTGGTTTTTCAAATCGCTTACAGCTTCATCCAGTCACCGTTAGCGGCAATTAGGTCGAGAGAGTTTGCTGCATTAAGATTAAACAAACTGAGATGAGAAAAATTACGATAATATTGATTGTCATGGGATTATTTGGATTCGGAGGGTGCAAGTCAAAGAAAACTCAACATAAAAAGGCTGAAACCAGTAAAGAGGAAATTGTTAAAGTTGATTCATTAAGTTATGATGAACAAATAATAGTGTTCAAGACTTTAGGATATGAATTTGCAGATAAAGTGACAAAGGAAATGATTCTTCGAGATGTTTACGAGATGACTTGGGAAGAAGAAACTGAGCAACACATAGAGAAGAACCCTTTTTCTGTCTTGTATTATTTTTACGGGTGGAGAGACCCCGAAGTTCCAAATTATAACTATACAGATAAATGCCTCTGGTTTGACTTAGAATTTTTTGACCCTAATTCCCAATATAAGTGGTTTATGGAAAGGATGGGAGCAATTACAAATGGAGAGATTAAATTTGAAAATATTGAGATTTCTACAGACCGCAATAATTATGAGTGGATTTCATTTGATGTAAACGGAGTTAAGAAAAAATGGAAGCTAGAAAAGTCTGGATACATTGCTGATTCATATGTGCAGAGGTTTTCTTATTTACCGACTGAGCTTAAAACAAAAGGCAGATATACATATTTCGATAATGGAGGTCAACAATGGGTGATTGATTATGCTACAGATAAAGAACAAGAGGAATTTAACAAATTAACAGGACTTAAAAGAGAATGGCTTGGAGAAGGGAATCATTTCTCTGAACCCAAAGAATAAAAGCCGCTAACAATGCATAAAAATAATAGCCGAAATAGTAATGAATTCAAGGGTTTTAGCACGCTTCAACCTTTGTGGAACTTGATGAGTTTCAAGTCCCCAGTCGGCTACATATTCTTATGCGAAACGTTACACACTAGCCAATATTTCGTGTCTGAATTTAGGCGTATTTTTGGTAAGTTTTTCAAATGAATAATT
>NZ_CANLCN010000049.1:0-1555 GCF_947489045.1 Saccharicrinis aurantiacus | reverse complement strand
CCTACCAATGACAGCTTTATATTTTATCTGCAAAGTTGATGACTTTAAGGTTTAATTCTGCGGCTAATCGATTCACCACCTTTATTTTATTTAGAGCTAATTGCTCTTCATATCTTTTAATCCCATTTTCAGCATAATCAATTCCTTTAACCATTACTCTCCAATATAATACCGCTAATTTACGAGCCATTGCTTTTACCGCAACTGGTGCGCCTTTTCTACCTCTTAACCGCCTGCCAAAGGCGCCTATAGCAACATCCTTACTATTGAGTAAACCTTGAGCAATTATCTTAAATATTTGCCCAGCTACAGGCTTACCTTTTCTTTTGCTTTTTCTCATTTTACCGGAGTGATGTTGACCAGGAGAAAGCCCTAACCAACTAGTAAAGTGTTTTTCAGTTGCCCATTTGGTTAAATCATTTCCTGTTTCTGATAATAATTGAATCCATGTATAATCGGTAATGCCACCTATTACTGTAGCATCTTGTCCGCCAAATATATTCTTAAGATTTGCTCCTAAGTTATCTATGTTTGGTTTGTTATGTCGTATTGGTTTTCTTTTCTGATTTAGATTTTGCCCTTCTCCAGAATTACCAATTCTGTTTGTTACTTGATTAATTTTATCATCACATTCCGCTATCCGATCTTGATAAAAATAATAACAATTATAGGCTTGACTTAATGCAAAAAGTCCTGATTCGGTATATGTACCATCCAAAGATTTTAGAATTAGTTCTCGTTTGTTTTTTAAAATACTAGGGTGACATAATTCAGTTAGCACTTCTCGATCTCGCTCTCCTTCTAATATTGAAGCTATAATAGATATACCACTTTTACCATGTAGCTGACTAATTACTTCCTTCAATCGTATATTCATAAGTGTTAATGCCTTTTGCATTTGATTAACATACATGGACGCAGAACGAATATGATCTTCTCTTAATCTCATATAGCTTCTTAACTCTTTTATATCTTTATCCACTACCAAACATCTGTTTAGTAAACCATAGCTGTGTAATTCTCTGATCCACTGACAATCTTTAACATCTGTTTTGCGTCCTGGCACCTGTTTGGTTTGACGACCATCAACGAGCCAAACATCAATACCCGCTTTCTCTAAAATCTCATACAGTATAACCCAATAAACACCAGTGGCTTCCATTGCTACCGTTTCAATTCCATGTTTAAGCAAATAACTACATAGAAGGTTTAGATCTTCGGTAAAAGTAAGATGACTGACAACAGGTTCATCTTCTATCGAAGTAAAAACCTTCTTTGCTCCTATATCAATCCCTCCAGCATTTTTTCTAATCTTTTTCATAATTAAGATATTAAAAGGATTCAATAATCTACACCCAAAAGATGCATAGTAAGAAATTACCTTGACAGCCTACCATTCGGACATTACATTTAATGTAAGTACCATTCATTATGACTCTATCTTTTGGAACCAAGCTCGGAAACAGGCAAAATGCACTATACGAGAGGTCGGCTACAACTGTGTAGATTGAATAACTAAGGTAAATTATTTTCACCCTGTCATCAATTCATTATG
>NZ_CANLCN010000048.1:0-2098 GCF_947489045.1 Saccharicrinis aurantiacus | reverse complement strand
GCCTCAATTTTTCGCCTTGCCTAAGCTAAAAATACACAAAACAATTTAAGGCTCACTTTAAAATAGAATTGGTATTACTCAGTCTTTTTATTATAATAAAACATTTTGCATTTATAGATTACTATACAATATATGCTTGTTATCTAGCCATACTTGTTTAATATCATCAAATTATAAAGGGTTTACGAATACTCTTAGGTTTTCACTACTTATTTACTCCTATGTGATTAAAACATGCTCCTATATTACTAGAACAAATAACTATGTGAGCAAAACAACCTCCTAAATCCAACAAGCTTGCTCCTATGTGTTACAAATTGAGTCCTATGTGCTAAAAGTTTAGTCCTATGTTACACAAATATACTCCTATGTTATCAAGTATTTATTCTAAGTTTTAAACTTAGTCTCCTACTTATCAATGATATAGTCCTATTTATTAAAAATGAACTCCTAGTTGGTTTAACTCTGTAATTTTAAGGAACTAATTCATAAACTTTATTTAAAAATGGTCGTGCTACACACAGCCAAGTTATGTTATTGAGATAATGAAATTCTGAACTATTAAACTCCGTTATCTCTTCTTCGAAATGTGCGATCAGTACCGATTTAACTAAATCGTGGGCGTCTTTTCTTAGTTTCTGGCGCTTTATTTCCTGTTCATATTCGTCCCAATGAATTTGTTTGGCATATGCATGTTTGGATTGAGGTATAAAACTTAAGAATTCTTGTAGTTCAACTTCGCTTTCTGCTAGTGTAGTGATCTTTGGGATATAAGATTCTGTTTTCTGAAATAATATAGAATCATCTGTATCAGTAGAATCACAATAATACTCGAATGCCATTAAGGATAAAATATCTGACTCGTCTTTAATTTGATTTAAACTCTCTTCGTTTTCAAGTAACTGCGGATATAGGTGCGTAGCATAGTTACATAATTTTAAAGATAAGTCGGCAGTAAAACTATCCCTTTCTTTGCAGTAATTATCTAGTGCCTCACATAGATTACGTATCTCTTCATAAAATTCTTGTAGGTCCACGATTAATTATTTGATTCGGTTATAAACTTAATTCTTTATTTAACAATACTACCTAATAAACACCAGAATCCTTATATTTTATTCCAACGTGTTTAACTAAACTCCTACACCAATACCTATAGTTATTATACAAGTAATTAGATGTTTGCATAGGTCAAATTTGATTTGTTTAAAACATGAGATTGTATTACTATTGTACCATAATCTAAATTATTAACCAAAACCTAAACCAAGTTAGTCAAACTTTTTCCGTAATTTATGTATAAAATAAAACTAGTTGTAAACAGCTATGAACGCTGGCTTACAAGCTTGCGCTACGAGTACTTTTGTCCCGTAGAAATGGATCCTGAATACTATAAAAAGTATTTACAAAAGAATTTTCCTTTTGAATCTGCCGACACAACAGATATGGCTATGGCTCCCTATAACCACCGTACCATACCAGTGGTAAAAGTTTCAGAGTACGATAAAAAACTCATAAAAGATAGCTTACGAGAAGCTGAGTTTGCCGTTAAGCATGGCGAATCAGATATTGGTGCCAAGGAATTTTCCTCATTTGGCGAAAAGAATCCATTAAAGTCTAAATACTATACAAAATTGGCTAAAGCACGCCAACGTAATGGACTCGATTATGGTATAGCTCCCAACTACACTTACAACTATGATAGTTATATTCGCCCAGTGAAACAAATAACAAAGCCCATCGAGTATAATAAGTTTGGAGGTATATTTAACCTCACGCTCGATTCGGGTGAAGAGGATGACTTTTTGTACGAATGGTTGTTACAGGGTAATATGAAACAAGGCAAATTAGTATTCTACGATGGCGACCTTGACCAAGCTTTTAAAATAGAATTTTGGGACTGTTACTGCATTAGTGTTGGTGAGCAAATGACATCAACAGGTAGTAGCGCCATGCAAATGAACTTACGTTTGTCTCCTGCTATTACCCGTAACCGAAGCGAAGAACATCAAAAAGTATGGAAAGCTTGGATTCAAGGGTCTAGTGCAACAAAGTTTGTTTTTGTATTGGATGCAAATTAGCATAATTAATTTTTATT
>NZ_CANLCN010000047.1:0-2443 GCF_947489045.1 Saccharicrinis aurantiacus | reverse complement strand
GAGACGTGTGTAGTTTTTTCCATTCATAACAACAAATTTAAAATATTAATTTGTTGCGCTAGGTTCTTGAATCTGGGCACTCTTCATAATGAATGCCAACGGTTTAGCTATGCGTAGTGCGGAGCTCCGAAGAAACTTTCTTTCCAAACTTGTACATAGCCAAATTTACGTTTTGAAATTTTACCTTAAACTTAATAAATTTTCGGAACGAAAATTTGGCGCCAACAAACCGCCTGCAAACTACCAAAACACAGCTAACTCCGCATTACGTATAGCTTTTGTTAGCCACTGGTTTTTATTGTGCCACAATGGTTGTATCAAATTCAATTGGTTTTAAAGACTCCTCATAGCCTTCAATATATTTCCATTTCAATGATTCTGAAATAGTATCGTTTATGATTCTTAAAGTTCCTTTTGTCATTGATTCTAAGTTTATATAAGCAGAGTATTTTGTATATGATAATGAGTCAACCCATAGATAATATTCAATCTCATGATTCAATTGCACGCCATTTAATGTATCACCTACATAATGCAAATTAGGTTTTCCTATTTGTTTTTTGAATGTATCTATAGTTTTATTAAATCTCGTCTTTGTTAATTCAAGTCTAAAAGAGCTAATATGGTCACAGATTGTAAATGCCCTTAAGGTAGTATCATTTAAATATGTTACTTCTGAAAAATAAGGACCAAAGTCTTTACTGACTTCAAAGTCCTTTGAAATCGAATCTCCTAAAGAATGTCCATAAGATATAGATTTCTTGATACACGGTTCTTGTCCGAATATAGAAGTCCAGATAAGAAGCTTTAAAAACATTATATATAAGTACTTTCTCATAAACTTGTGGCTAACGTTTATATAAGAATAGTGCGGGTTTGAGCGCATTTACTTCTTAATTATGTTACCAAAGATAGCAAATTGGGAAACTGAAACAATACCTAATTTGCCCGCATTATTTTTATATGTTGTTAGCGGTTGTTATTATTCATTTTTTCTTGTTTCTTTTTGAGTTCATTAGCAGCTTTTCTGCCCTCAAATATATAATCTCCTGTTGATACTTGAATTAATTCCATTTCTAAAAATTCCTTATTAAATTCTTTCAGTACAAATTTATCGCAATAAATAATCTCGCACCTGTCATTATCGCATTCTACTGAAAAAGGATATTTTCCGTTAGCAACTATTTCAACTCTAATTTTATTCTCCCAATAATGATAAGTTCCTAATCGGTCTTGCTTTTCAATTTTAAGTCCGTTTTCATAAATAATTGTAGAGTCAGGATACAAATGAAATTCATCGCAACAAATTCTTGTTACATCATTCCAATAAGTCCATTCTCCATTTTTAATGTCATTTGTGAGAAATCCTTCTGAAGTAGGAATTGTATCATTTGACTTATAATCTGATTTCTGCAGGAAGGAATGATAGTCACAACTACAATATCTTATTAGTCCATAAGTCATATAGTTATTATCTTTTCTAATCTCCAACTTATGCCAAAATGCGATAGAATCAACATTTTCGTATGGCTGATATAGAATACTATCTATCGTTTGCCCAAATCCACTACAAGCAAGTAATAAAAATGGTAATACTAATAGTTGTGATTTATTTCCAAATTTTCTTATTGTCATGATTAGTTCATCATTAATTGTAGAATCTGGGGTCTTCGTCTTAATAACCGCTAACGTTGACCTGTAAGTTTTGTAGGGCGGTTTCGCCCGAAAGACCAATCCAGCTACAACAAGCACAAGCTATTGCTTTGGCTATAAATTTAAACAAAAAGTAGCTCAAGCAATAGCTTGAGCGGAGATGAGAAACCGATCCACACTCCGCATAGCACTGACGCCCTATAAAATTTACAGTTTGTTGTAGTGCGTTATTGAATTTAATCTTATTTTCTGAACCCAACGCCAGAAACTCGCCCTTTCAGTTTGTGTTTATTAAATGTTAAGCTCTTTGATGAGTTATTTTTCTTTGCAAATAACATTGTGGTCAAGGTTAAAACTAAAGAAATAGTTACTGCACCAGTAAATCCAACAACAAAGAGCCCTAATACTAAAGTAATCACAAAAAGTATTGCAAATACCATTAACCTGTTCTTAATGATTTCTCCAAATGTATAGTCCACAGCCTTTATGTCGTCAACATGGTATTCATCTGTCTCATTACATGATTTACAAGTCAATGAAAAGTTATCTCCATGTTGTTTAGCATAATCAACTCGGTTATTTACATGGTGTGGAGCTTTGTTCTCTTGTCTACACTTGTTACACTTTACTATTAATTTCATAATCAGTTATTATATTTTAGTTAGTTATTGTAATAATTTAATTAGTTTATGGATGATGTAAGCAATGCACTACAACGTTTGGCGCCAAGAAGCTGTTGTGCAATTTAAAGTCAGCTTCGCCACCTCAGTCACAACAAACTTAACAAAAT
>NZ_CANLCN010000046.1:0-2645 GCF_947489045.1 Saccharicrinis aurantiacus | reverse complement strand
AGACGTGTGTAGTTTTTTCCATTCATAACAACAAATTTAAAATATTAATTTGTTGCGCTAGGTTCTTGAATCTGGGTACTGATTCGGCTATTATATATACAAAGTGTTGGGTGTTGTATTTTCTATTTCATATCAGGCTTCCCTAGTGACTTAAGTTTTTCATTAAGTTCGTTTCTTCTTTTCTTTATTTTTTCAGGCTGAATAAAACAAAAATCAAATAAAGCTTCTATAACTTCTAATAACCATTCAGCTTCTCCTGGCTCAACTTCAACAATTTCTCCCGTAGTCTGATTCTTAATTGGATGAGCGGCTATATTCCCAATATTCCTAACCGCATCAACTGCGTCTGTAATGTGTGAAGGAATATTCTCCATATGAATAAACGTCTCAATTTCATCACATAAATTCCGTTTCTTTATACCAAAGTGTTCACGTAATATATTTTGAAGAACTCTTCTATTTAGCGCTGCAGATGCTTTAGGGCTTATTCCAATAACTTTATACGATTCTTCATAGTCATTATAATGTTTCGAAGGGATATATTTAGAATTAAAGATATCCTTAGATGTTGGGTAAAGTATTTGGTCAGTACTTGTTAAATCCCCAACTCTATGATCATATAAAAATTGGGGATAATCGTCATTAAAATCAAGAGGTCCACTATCCAATGTAACAACAAGTTTATCACAACTAGGACAACTTGCATAACTTAATGCAATTCCTAAATCATTAATTTGTTTAATTAGTCCAGTGCTTTTCCATTCAAAAAAAGCTGCTGTTCTACAATGTGGACATATCATAGTATATAATTTTATTTAAAGCTGCATTGTAATATAACACCCAACGTTACGAATACGAGGCTGTGAGCTGATTTAATAAACAGAACCTCAAAATACCACTTAGCCGTAACTTTTGTTTGGCTATAAATTTATTCCTTTCACTAGCCGAAACAAAAGTTTCGGCGAACTTATTTTATATACTAAACTACCATACTTATACTGACAGCTTATGCCTTGTATTTTTTGTTGGCAACTGTAATTTTTATATTCTTTCAACAATAGTTCGTGCAATTAAATCATGTAGACCTTGTCTTTTCTTAGAAATATCAATTATTCCAACACCAATTAAACTTAAAATAGATATTATTTTCAGTAAATTTCTACTTAATGAACGTGTAAAAGATATTCTTTCATGCTCTAGTGAAGATACCTTAAATCTCATGAATAACTTTCCTATTGTTGATTGGAACCTTGAACTTTCTAATATTATACAGTATAATATAAAAATGAAACCAATAACTAAAACTGAAATTAGAATATTGTCTGATTGATTAAGCGTCTTCAAAAATTCAAGAAAACGATTTTCTTCATCAAAGAATTTAATGAAAAATCCTATTCCATATGATATAACTGGAAGAAGAACCATTCTCAATATAACGATATCAATAATAAATGCTAACATTCTTAGCCACAATTGAGTTTCTTTCCGTTGCACTCTTCTCATAATTAAGTTCTGTTTTTTATTAGGTTCTTACTTTTATTCAATCGTATAAGTTTTCTCACCAATACAGGCTTTATAGTTGCCAACGTTGAGTATAAGAAACGTAAGTGATTTCGAAGCTCTTACCTGTCAAGTTGCACAGAGCCAAATTTGCGTTTTGACACAAATTTAAAGTTTCAAAACAACCCGTCAAATCGCAGATTTGGCGGAGCTGATTAAATGTACAAACGTTCCGTAAACCACTGAGCCATTTATGTTTTTTATACATTGTTACCAGCTTTTATTTTTCTAGCCATAAAATCCTTTCCAATCATATGGCTCTGGATTTGTCAGTTTAAAAATAGTTTTTTCTTTATCAGTCAGTTTATTATATGTCTGAGAAAATTCAATCATAAACTGCTCTCCTTTCCCCATTTCCCAAAACATATCTTTATCATCTATGTCAGGGTATTTAATCCATGGTGCAATTAAATCACATTTCAAGTCTGTAAAAAATCCGAAGTCATTTAAGAAATCACGTGTTTCCATAAGAGCAAACCCTAGCAAGTTTAAACCTCTCCATGCATAAAGGTTGTCAATCTCTTTACTGTCTTTGGTCAATCCGATTCCCCAAATCGTATCAACAGGACTCGCCTCTACAAGAATTCTGTTTCCAGTTTTTAAAAGATAATCTCCTAAGTCACGGTTTTGATTGAATTTGTGAATGTTTCCAAGTCGTACAATTTCAAATCGATTTTCAGTCCAGATGTTTTCGTCAAATCCAATTACTTGTCGTCCAAGTTCTTTTGCTTCTCCTGGTTTATCACTGTTTACTATTTTTTCAAAAATCTCTTTATTGTCAAACAACAGAGCTTTCTGAGCCATCATCCAATGTTCAGTTGTTTTATAAGTTAGTCCGTTAACCTTGAAAGAACTCTCAAACCATTGGCTAAAACAGAAATTACCCACTTCTTGGTCATGTTTTTTTGTATGTCCCCAGAAGTACAGAAATTTGAAAGAATCTCCGTTTTCAAATCTATCAATTAACCATTCTATGTTGTAATGCTGTCTCATTTTTTAATTGCTGGTAACGTTTGGCGCCAAGAAGCTGTTGTGCAATTTAATGTCAGCTTCGCCACCTCAGTCACAACAAACTTAACAAAATA
>NZ_CANLCN010000045.1:0-2713 GCF_947489045.1 Saccharicrinis aurantiacus | reverse complement strand
ATCTAATCGCAGGTTTAATAGCATATCATTTCTTACCTAAGAAACCCTCTTTAAATATAGACATCATAGATAATGACAATATTAATAAGGCTGCTTAGATCGAACTCACGTAATATTAAATAATTTTGATTCTTGTGAGTAATCCTCATATTGTATACCGTCAAGAAAAGTTTTACTGTTGGGAATTACTTTAATTGTAGAATACGGAAAATTCGGAGGTTTATTTAATATATTAATTGTAACAGAATTGACCTCACTCGTTTGATTAATGTTGCCTTTTTTATGAAAAGTTATGGTGTCCTCTCCGCAAATTGATACGCTATTTTCATGCTTTAATAAATAAGATTTTTCGTAAAATCCATTACTATTCATGCAGCTACATTGCTCATCTATTATTCCATAGTTTGAGTTTTTATACTTAATTGATTGCATACAAAAAATATTATAGTTATCAATTAAGAATGAATCTTTAAAAAAAAGGTAATGTTCACCATTTTGGGTCTTATAAATTCCATCAGTATTTGCTTCTGAATTATTAGCTCTAAAAATTATTGCAATAATTATCAGACTGAAAAATAGAATCTTATTTTTGCTTACGAACATATCTATTTGCACCATAATCATATTCTACATTTCCATACTTTAATCCATACCTAGGTAATTACTTAGTAGCCTTAATTCTCGGAGTTGGAGTATCTTAATAATATAGTTTATCGTGAATCCATAGAGGATACTGATCTTTTGTGTATTGAACCTCAATACTATGTATTGGGTCGTAAGAAATATCGTCTGTTGTACCGTTATGGTGTACAAAAAATATTAGTTCCTCCAATGTAAAATTACAAATATTGGCAGCCTCCCCATAAATAGAATACCATCCTAGTCCTTTTTCAAAGCCTTTCTTAAGGATTGGTATAGAGCTGGCATAAGCCCTAGACTCTCCTTTATACCAATAATATATTTTTCTAGTATCTAAATTTCCATTGAGACTATAAGTTCTTATGATATCTCTAGCATTATAATTTAAACCCAATGAGCTCACATTATCCATTATATATACATCTTTTGAGAATTGCAAGAGCAATATATAATATGGGTTGTCACATCTATTCACCATATATCCATTCCCTAAAACAGGAAGTCCATCTGTTTGTGCCCTATAATAGTAAGTGTATAGAATATATCTTTTATTATTATGATAATAAAAATAAAAGTTAATTTTATACCCATTTATGATGTACCCTTGAATTTTTAGTACCCTATTATCTTTATAATAAATTTTAAATTGATCTTTATTACCTATGTTAGTGTATTTGTTATTAATAAAATTAAATTCAGAAGCAGTTATTACAGTATCGTGAATTGTTTGAGTTTTTTTTGCGGAATCTTTATGAAGTTTATTTAAAATAGAATTAAAAAAAAGACTATCAGCTTCTAATTCATTCTTTAATAACACCTTAGAAGATTGGCTAAATGAAAATATATTTATACTCAATAATATCCCTATTAATAGTGGTTTCATAAGTTTACTTTTATGGTTTATCTATAATTTTAAGATCATCAATTTTAACTTTTAATTGCTTATTAGGTTTGCTTATACCTGAACTCTCCCCTAACATATCTAAGGGTTCTAATTTTAATGCATTACCCCCTTGAATTCTCTCAAACCACAAGTTATTTTTTTGGCCTTTTATCGACCCCTCCTTAACATAAATAGTTTCGGGTTTTAATCTCTCTTCGGCTGTTAAACCTGGCATTTCTGACGCAAATTTGTTTTTACCACTCAATATACTAGAAGTTCCCATATTTACATAGATACTTATAGACCCCTTTATAAATTTTGCAAGTTCGGGTAATAGTTGATCATTATTCCCTGCTTCGCATGCCGTAAAAATCAGATTACCTCCCGTTTTAATTAAACTTGCAGCATCTTCAAGTTCCTTATAGCGATCGTACCTGCGCTTATGAGAATTAATCATTATACCTGTATTATAATTAGCTAGTTCACTAGCTGTAATATCATATGTTGATTGTTTGGGATCTAATTTGATACTACCTTTTTTACTACCGTGAGATCTAATAATAAGTTCACTTATTCGATTCTTCCCAACGTATTTTTTTAATAAAATATAAGCCTCGGGAAATTTAGTGGCTGCGATAACTTTATAATACCTTAAGCTCCCATTTGTTTTATTAAGGTGATCAACGACTGCCTTTATTTTTACGATTACGATAATAACTTTGTCTCTAGGCGTATATTTTATTTCTTGGGTTGAGATATTTCCCACTTTAGGATGTGTTAGTTCTAAAAAGGCCATGCTACATTTGTTCTATTACAGTTAGTACTAAAGTTTCGGTATTAGATCTTATGATCAAGTTTTCTATTGTATCGTTAGCTAACTTGATTCCATTATATACAAAATCAGCTTTATTATCGTATAAACTTAAAGACACTTCATCCCCAATCATCCCTTTTGTAATTATATTAATTTTAATTTTATCTCCAATATCATAACTGTCAATTCTAATATCATTTAAATTTGTCAAATAGCACTCAACCCACTCGGGTTCTTGTACAGGCTCATCGTCTACAGGTCCAGGGCCAAAAGCCTTATCGTTAGGGGTTATGTCGGTAACTTTCCCAGATTCAAGAACCTAGCGCAACAAATTAATATTTTAAATTTGTTGTTATGAATGGAAAAAACTACACACG
>NZ_CANLCN010000044.1:0-2928 GCF_947489045.1 Saccharicrinis aurantiacus | reverse complement strand
TGCGCAAATTATTCATTTGAAAAACTTACCAAAAATACGCCTAAATTCAGACACGAAATATTGGCTAGTGTGTAACGGCCACTTGTATGAGCAGTAGCGGTTTGCCAGCTACAAACTTATCAAATTATGATGAAGTTTAAGCGGCGTGCAGACCTTAAAATTAAGCACTTTTGCCGCTATTGCTTATACAAATTGTTGTGTGCTGGGTTTTATCACCATGATTCTTTACGACATATGATTTGGGTAAAAATCTTTCAACGCCCAATGATGCCAAATTGCTCCCACTGGACATAAATTAGTTGATTTTGCCTTTTTCCATGGAGCTAAATCACAATCTTCATCAATCTCTAAATTAGGATTTACTTTCTTGCTACTTAAACAGTATTCTTTTAAATCGCAGACTGTAGGTTTATCTATGTAAAACATCCTTAATACTTGATTGAGAGCTAAAAAAATTCCAGGATTAAAATGTTCCGTCTGAATCTTAAAATTATGAGGTAAAGCAATAGTACCGTCATAATCAGAGTTTAACACTAAAGGAGAACCTACAAAATTTACTAAATGTTTAAAAAATTGATTTACGGATGGCTTACCAAACCTAACTAAGTCATTTATGAAAGTCGGGATATCTGTTCTTATTTTCTTTATTCTATCAAAAATTGAATCTATCCATGCATTAGTATCATCAAAATAATCGGCTTTAAAATTCTTCTTAATCTCAGCTTTTATAATATCTACCAAATCAGAATATTCCACATGACTACCTTTAATGAAAGCCAAACAATCACTGTATAAATCTTCGAGTGACAAATCAGGATGTACAATATTTTTATCTTTTATAAAGTTAAGAAGCCTAACGAAACTTAACCCAGGATGATATGACATTAAGGAAATATCACACAATGCAATAATTAAAATTTTTTCTTCGATTATTTCAGGGTATATATTTTCAACTATTTTTTGAACTATGGTGTAAGGATAATCTTCTGCCACAGGTAATATATCCTTATAATTAAATTGCTCACATAAATATGCCATTCCTTCTGTAACATGATTTCCCCCAAAGTCAAGGCATCTTTTTTCTCCAGTAATTGAGTCTATAAATGTAATACTTACTTTATCAATAAATTCACCTTTACTGTATTCATAGGGAATAACTTGATATGTAAAATCAGCAATTGTTTTACTTTTATTTTTTATTGAAGAACCCATATATACAGGGCGAAGGGCGAAATTCAACAATCCAGAGTCATTAGTTTTAGAATTGTCAATTATTTCATTTAATTCGATAGGAACTTTAAATGCTTTTTGACTCTTATTCTTTTCAACATGATGAGCACACGATTGAATATAATAATTGATAGTTGATATATTCATTAATCCATAAATTGTTGAAATATCTTGTATAAAGTGAATATATTCATGATAATACAGCCCCATTGCACCTTCAGGAAGGTCATTTAAATCACCTAAACTAATTGGCAAATCAATCTTCATATTAAAGAATGATGGTTTATAATAACATGAACCTAAATCTAATTTATCATACATAGTATCAATTTTATTTTATGGACGGTCGTTCATTAGCCTTGCACACAACGGCTCGAATAAAGGATGTAGGCTGAATTTGAAAAACCAAAACAACCAAAACCCAGCAGAGCCGAAATTTTGTTTTGGCTATAAATTTATTCTTTTCACTAGCCGAAACAAAAGTTTCGGCGATTTTATTAAACGAACTTAACTCCCAAATCTATACTCACAGCCTATGACCTTTATTTTTTGTTAGCAACTGGGTTTTTTCTTTTTTTTTCGACCAAGCCTAACTCTCGTTTTATTAAAATCAAAAAGACTACTAGAGTCAAAAAAGGTACATTCCGTATTTTCAAATTGTGAGTTAATTCTACCGACTTCCGATTTAAGCTCTCGAACCTTTCTTCCTTTTGTCCATATTGAGATCGCAATCTTTTTATCTTTAACGTCAAGTACTTCAACCAAATGCTTGTCTTGTTCGCTTAGAGATTGACCAAATACAACCAAAGGCTTATCTCCGTCACTTTTAAGCCTTTCAAAACAAAAATTCAAATAATTATTAGTTCGAATGGCTTTTAGCTTTGTATCTGATTTACCTTCACTTATAAATAGTGGGTATTTGTCTTTTTTAATCTCTCTTGAAATTTTAGAAATTAGCCATTTTTCATTCCCTATAATTTTAGCTGCAGAAAGACCATTTTGAAAAAGAAATAAGGCCCCATGTAAATAATATATATGTTTATTTTTATATACATCCCCGTCCGAAAAATTAGTAAACTCACCATTACTTTTTGTGTAAAAATAATCGCCGAAACTTTTTCTTAATTCCATAATGATATAATAGGAGTAGATATCGTAATTCGTTGTGAAAATATTAGAGAATATTTCAAACTGTTTAGCAACTTTCTTAGTTTTACTAAAATCAACTTCATCTGGCCTTGGATGTATCCTATTTATTGATTCTATTAAACCTTCTTTTACTTCATTTTGAATATCAGGAATTAAATCATCTATCCAATCAATTACATTAAGAACTGTATTTGTCGTTTCTAAATGCTCTAACACAGTTTCAAAATTATTAGTTTGGAATGCACTAAATAACTCTCTCGCTTGAGAAGAACAATTTTCAATAAAAACTTCATGTAACATTGAGTATCTCAAATTACTCGTGAAGTTAATACTAAACCCATTTCCTAATAATATTGGACAATTTGTAAATAAAGCCTTTATATCTGACCATTGTCGTATTCCCGCATCATTATTTAATTGTTCTATGGTAAGTGATTTCATTTTTCTTCATCTAGGGGTTGACCTTGTTGCTAACGGCTACTTGGATGAACAGTGTGGAGAGTAAACCCAAATCCACTTCCAAAATCCTAAAGAGCCAAAGCTTATTAT
>NZ_CANLCN010000043.1:0-3440 GCF_947489045.1 Saccharicrinis aurantiacus | reverse complement strand
TATTTTGTTAAGTTTGTTGTGACTGAGGTGGCGAAGCTGACATTAAATTGCACAACAGCTTCTTGGCGCCAAACGTTGTGGCCAATAAAAACAAACTGAACATGCAGAGAATCTTGACAATATTAATCATGCTGACTTTAGGTTTGACTGGTTTTTCTCAGACTGAAGATGAAATCAGCGTTGATTCTCTTGTTGTTGACGAAGAAATGATAACCTATATTGAGACTCCGCCGAAATTTCACGGAGGAGAGGATTCTTTATGGTGTTTTATCGAAAACAATCTTGATTTTAAGATTCTGAATAACAGTAATTCGCAAGGAAAAGTTTTAGTTTTCTTTGAAATTGACACGACTGGAAAAGTGATTAATATTCAGACAAATCCTGACTACACTCAACGACTGGAATGGTTGGTAAATGATAGCTTGATTGAAAATGAGATTAAAAGAGTAATAAAGCATTTACCAGATTGGGAGCCAGGATTACAAAGAAATAAACCAATTCGAGTACAATACACTCTGCCGATTAAAATTCCTTATACGGATTATAAATGCAAAACGATTGACAATCTGACAACGACTTATTGGAAAGTTGATGAGTACGCACAATTTCGATTTAAAGGAGAAAAAGAGACAAAGGAAAGCATAGAGAAATTTATCGGTGTGAATTGTATTTGGCCAAGTCAAGATGATTGTATTGGAAAAGTATATGTTCGAGTGATAATAAATGAAAAAGGAGAATTGTCAGACTTTGTGATTTTACGAGGTCTTGATGGTTGCAGAGGATTTAATGAAGAAGCATTGAGACTTGTTAGATTAATGCCGAACTGGAAACCTGCAGAAATAAATGGAAAACCAGTAAAATCATACACTGTAATTCCGATTAGTTTCATATTGAGATAAATAATTACTGGCCACAACAATAAATAAAAGGCATAGGCTGTTAGTATAAACTTGGGAGTTTAGCTCTTTAAATAAGTCCGCCGAAACTTTTGCTTCGGCTAGTAAAAACAATAAATTTATAACCAAAACAAAAGCTTCGGCTAAGTGGGATTTTGGAAGTTTGGCTTTTCAAATCAGCCTACGACCTCTTATTCGAGCCGTTAGCAACAAGCATAACTTAAACCACTTAAAACAATGAGAAATTATATTATAATTATTATAGTCATATTATTAATTTCTTCATGTGATACTGAACTAGAGAATCATATAGGTAGTAATTCAGTTATACAATTTAAATATGAAAACATAAAAGATAGTCTACCTCTTTCCTTGTATAATTTACCTATTTTTAAATCTTCCAAGGTTTCAAGAAATTTATATTTAAACGAAAATCAAGAAAGAACAGCTTTTGTTATTCCATGTGATTATCCGTCTGAAATATATATTAGAATTGGTGATTATTCATTTACAGGATATTTGCTCCCTGATGATACGTTAAATGTACAGATTAAATTTGATGATAATAATGATATTACGAAGATTAGATATAAGGGGAGAGGAAAAGCATTTTGTGACTATTATTTCCATAAGGCGGAGAGCTTAGGGTATAATGATTTGAGAATTCCTTTGAATAAAGGTCCTCAGATTCCTGAGAAAATTTCTGAAAATGTTGATACTTTAATGCGGAATGAGTTGAATTTTCTAAGAAACTACTCTAAAAAGAACAAACTTCCAGCTTGGTTTGTAAAAACAGAGAAAAGCCAGATTATCTACTTGTGTAATGGGTTCAAGGATGAGAAGCCATATTACTTTGAGAAAGTATTAGAAAAACCGTTTAGGGCAGGTAAGAGTTATTATGCTTCTTTAGATACTTTACAACTAATAAATCAAGATGCTAAATATTCCTACTGGTACTTTCGCTACATAAATTATAAATTGGTTTATGAAACAGCTAATTTTGACAATAAGGTTGGTGAAGAGCGAAAGCTGTTAATTGCACAGAGAGGATTATTGGCTGCAAACGCTCAACTAACTGGACAAGTTCAAGATATATTTAAATTTAGGTGTTTAGATAATTATCTTGACCAGACAAGGAGTTTAGAAAATTATGACAAATTGTTTAAAAAATTTGGTGTTGATTTAAGAGATAATATGTATCTCAATAAACTTGTTGAAAAAAGACACTTTCTGAATGATTCTATAGTAAAAAATAGAAATGATGGATTTAATATAGCAACAAAGGGAAAACTGCGAAAAAACGACTCAATACCATTCTTTTATTTACCGAGTTTTCATGAAGAGTACTTTTCGTCAAAAGAAATTAAGACAGGGATAGTGTATATCAATTTCTGGGCGACATGGTGTAAACCATGTGTTGCATCCATTGCTTATAAAAATGAATTGATAATTGAATATGATAATACTCCATCTATTACTTTTCTAAATGTTTGTTTGTCATCACCGAAAGATACTTGGAAAAAAATGGTTGAGAAAAAGAAAATTGGTGGAATTAATCTTTTTGCCAATGAAAATTGGAGTAATATTCTGAAAAATAGATATAGTGTAAATTCTTTTCCGACTTACTTCCTATTTAAAGATGGAGTTATAGTTAAACCTTATTGTGACTCTCCTGAAAATATAAGAGATGAACTCAAAGAATTGCTCAATAAGCAGCGAGAATAAATGCCAGTTGCTAACAATGCGTCATAAGTAATGCGGGGAACGTTGTATTTGTGAGGGTTTGTGCGTTTTTTTATCCCCGCCAAATCTACGATTTGACGGTTAATTATAATTTGAAAGTTAACAGTAAAATCGTAGTTTTGGCTAAGTGATTTTTGAAGTAGTTGTTGGTTAAATTCCGCACTACTTATACGCGAAACGTTACACACTAGCCAATATTTCGTGTCTGAATTTAGGCGTATTTTTGGTAAGTTTTTCAAATGAATAATTTGCGCAGCCCTCTGCCTTCACACTCTTATAAACAATATTTTTCTTTCGCCTTTTTTAGTTTTGGTTGGTTTCGATTTTTTTCGGTTTTATTAAAATCGCTGTCCTTCTATTTTCTGTCGTTTTATTGTTGTTTATGTTTTAAGGCTTCTTTTCTCTAGTTGGTATTTTCGTTTGTGATTCTATATTTCCAGCTGTTTTTATAGTTAGTTTTTCCTGCAAATACTCCTCACACTTGCCACCCAATTGGCAAATTTTGGTAGTACTTTGATCAGTTTATTTTACTTAATAATTGAGTAGGAGTTCTCCCAAAAATTGGTTCAAGATGTTTCTCACAGGTATTTTATCTCGTCAGTTATTCTAAAAAGAACCTTTTGTGTAAGTTTAGTTTTCCTGTATGGTATTGGCACTGAAACGGCCATTGTATAACACGGCGTAAAAAGCATTGTGCGTCAGTTTTGTGTTTGGAATTAAGATGTATTTTGTTAAGTTTGTTGTGACTGAGGTGGCGAAGCTGACTTTAAATTGCACAACAGCTTCTTGGCGCCAAACGTT
>NZ_CANLCN010000042.1:0-3710 GCF_947489045.1 Saccharicrinis aurantiacus | reverse complement strand
CAGTAACTTTACTCATCATAAGAAACAAGGTTTTTGTAACTATATATTTAAATGTTAGATACTTAAATATAACAAACGCTTTGTTTCTTTTCTCTTAAAATAGAACTTTTCTTACGTCGAATTCACGTTAATTAGTATTGAAAGACTATGAGTAATCTATTAATTTAAATGCAGTAGCAGTTATCATTTGCTACAATATTAAATCGAAGTCTTGTTGCTGAAAACCAATATGTCACTCTCGAAATTTACAAACAACTTTAAACAACTTCATTAAAAAGGACTTATTAAGTTCCCATTTCGGTATGCTTTAAAAATGTTGGTAAAATTGTTAATCAATATCTGCTTTCATGTAAGTTTGCCAATTAACAATTAGCACTTTTTCTTCATCTATAAGCAAGCATCCATATTCGTAACAAAAGCGATATTTTGCACCTTTCTCACTAGTATATGTATGTGTATGAAACCGAAAGTCGTAACCCATCTCAATGAGTATATTTTTACGTATAGTGGATTTTCCAATCGGATTAAGTCGTTTGAGAATTGTCCTGTTTTTTCTCAAACTTTTATTGGTTGAGATAATTATTCGGTCGTTTTCTTTGGTCCTCTGATTGCCATACTTATTTTTACAATCCATGTCGCAAAACTTTTTATCTGATCTTCCAATTAAGGCTTTGTTACAATGTAAGCATGTATGTTCCATTTCTTAATCGCTTATATTCGTTTATTAATCGACTTTAATCGATTAATATATGGCTTTATTCTTGATTTTTTAGGTTTTTTACAAAAAAGTAAGTGTGGACATGAAAACTCAAGTAATAATAAAACAATGTGTGTACCAGAATAGGTCATTTATATCTTGTCAGTTTGCACCTAATCAAGATATTGAGCGCAGTTTGAAAGTAGATATGTTAGCGTTTAAACCTCCAGGACAGGAGGTTTATTTGATAGATTATACACCTTCTAATTATACCTTTTTATTTGAGCTGCTTGAAGGTATAGCAGATGTTGATACCCGATTTTTTAATGAAGCGAAAAATCTTAGGACTAGTGGTTTGTACTCTTTGGGCGCTAAGAATGAAGCAGAATGCATGTTATCGTTTAAGGCATCTGTATTAATGCTTCCAGTACATTATCAACTTAAACCATATATATGGTTAAAATGCAGTACAAAGTCTTTGTTTTTTGACATTAAGAATCAAGGTTTATATGATGTTTTAAGTGATGAAAACCAATTGTTACTGCACTTTGATGTTGTCCGTATTAAGCAAGTAGTTAGAGCTTTGTATCAATCTGTGTTTTTCAAGAGGAGTACTGATCTAATTTTAAAGGATATTGACTTAATAAAGTTTTTTATGGATCAGCAGAATATTCATTTAGGCTTACCATGTCCACCTAAAGAATACCTAAGTGCTATGTTGATGGAAGGTAAAAGTATGAATACTATTAGTACCTATTATAATTTAATGTTAAGGTTTATAGTGTATAATAAAAGAAAAGGTATTATAAATATAGATGATTTAACTGTAGATCAGCTTAGGGATTATCATTTGAGAATGCATCAAGAAGAGCAGTGTTCTTTTTCGAAGGTAAATCAATCGATTAATGCTGTAAAGTATTATTATGCGAAGATACTGAAACGAGAATCGATAGATTTAAGCATACAGCGCCCTGCAAAACAAAAGCAATTACCGAAGGTAATACCTAAAGTTGAGCTACAAAATATTTTGAATTGTGTAGATAATAGTAAGCATAAGTGCATGTTATTTTTGCTTTACTCGTCGGGTCTTAGAATTGGTGAGCTACTTAACTTGAGGCTAACGGATATTAAGCGAAATGAGATGCAAATTATTATTAAGTCAGGAAAAGGTCGAAAGGATAGGAATGTAATACTTTCAAAGAAAGCATTATCACTTTTAGAAACGTATTATATGTGCTATAAACCGAAACTATGGCTTTTTGAAGGGCAGTATGGAGGAAGGTATTCAGCTACTAGTGTTTCTAATGTGTTTAAAAAGGCTCAAAAAAAGGCAGGAGTAGTTGGTCGTTACACTCCGCATTGCTTGCGTCATTCATTTGCTACTCATTTATTAGATGAGGGTATTGATTTACGTTATATTCAGGTTTTATTAGGACACTCAAGTTCAAAGACTACAGAAATATACACTCATGTATCTAATCGGGATTTAAGCAAGATAAAAAGTCCTGGTGATTTACTAGAATTATGATTATTATAGAATTAGAGCTGATAAATTGTTGAACGTGCGTAAGCACCATCATTGTTATATTGATGTAGTCTATATTTATCTTTAACAATATGGATTTAATGTATTTATATAGTCGTGAATAGTAGGATTGTTTCCCCTTATTATTTCTGAAAAACTAAGTATTTTGATTAATATAGTACAAATATGGAGAACATAATGATTAAATATTTATATTTAAAATTTAAAACAAGAAATACGAATATTTACCGCGATGAGGATAGTAGAAATAAATGCAATTGGAGTGAAAATATTACGTAGTTACCAACTATTATGAGAACGATACGATTAATAACTACATTCTATAAGTCATTTGCTTTAGCTAGTAATTTGATAACACTTGCTTCCTTGTACTTAATTAACTTATATGGAGAAAAAGCGATTCATATTTTTCAAGCTTTATTTTGGTTCAAAATCATTGCTTTAGGGTTAATATTTTGTTACATCCATAACTACAAAAGGGAAGGTTTCTACTATTATAAAAATCTGGGATTAACGAAAAGGCATTTATGGATTTCAACTTTTGCATTTGATTTCACTCTATTTATTCTATTAATTTTACTAACACTAAGACTTCAATGACAAATACTTTAGAAATTGATAGTGTATTATTAGAATTTGGAACTCATAGAGTTTTGCAAAATGTATATCTAAAATGCCAAACTGGAAATATTACTGGATTATTGGGGAGAAATGGAACAGGAAAATCATGTTTAATGAAAATTCTGTTCGGAGAACTTATACCTAACGAAAAATCTATGCGAATAAATGGTAACCCTATATATAGCACATATCGTTCCCCTAAAGACATCCGGTATTTGCCACAATCTAAGTTTGCACCAAATTCATTAACTGTGAAAAGAATTTTAAGTGATTTTAAGCTCGATTTTGAGGATTTAATTTCATTTTTTCCAGAATTTGAAAAACTTTATAAATCCAAGTTGGTAAACTTATCGGGAGGAGAAAGACGTATTATTGAGATATATCTAATATTAGTATCGCAGACTAAGTTTTGCATGCTAGACGAGCCCTTTTCACAAATAATGCCGATTCATGTAAACACCATTAAAAAAATAATTCTTAGAGAAAAAGAAAACAAAGGAATTATTATTACTGATCATATGTACCGACATATAATAGATATTTGTGACGATTTATATGTCATAAATAATGGACAAACTTATTTGACAAAAAGTGTAGAGGACATTGAAACATTAGGATATGCTCGAATTGATGAAGAAATAACAGTTGGTAACAATAAATATACATAATGCGGGGCGTATTGGTAAATTGGAACATTAAAACGTTTAATAAACTAAGTAGCGGTTTGACACTGAAGTGCCTTGAAATCCCGCACTACGCATATTCGAGTCGTTGGCGGTAATATAGTACAACTACTACTCAGATAAAATTATCAAGAATAGAAATATGAAAAAGGTTTTAGTAATA
>NZ_CANLCN010000041.1:0-6574 GCF_947489045.1 Saccharicrinis aurantiacus | reverse complement strand
TGGTAGCCGCCAACCAATAAAAATTAGCCATAATGAGTTGATGACAGGGATCAAGCCACTTGTTAATAGATGTTAATAATAATTTCATAAAGCACTATTAAACAGGTAAATATAATTTTCTGTCATTGGTAGGAACGAAGGAATCTCAAGGCATAAGTTATCTCAACGGAGAAAGATTATATGGCAGTATGTTTTGCAGCTCACCTTGAGATCGCTTCATGCTTCGCGATGACGCAATAACGTAAAGAATAGAACGCAAAACACAAAAACTGCAAGGCTCACGGTATTGCGTCATTCCAAATAACGAAGGAACCTTAATGTGAGTGCCAAAAACTAAAAACAAATTAATCAGCAATAAAATCAAACTAAAAGAATGAAAGGATTAGAACTAATACAGAAGGCAATGCGCCTCGAAGAAGTAGAGCGTATTCCATGGGTTCCATTTGTAGGATCACACGCCGGAGCACTATTAAATCAAACAGCTACTGAGTTTTTATCGTCCAAAGAAAACATTGTTAAAGGCGTTAACGAAGCCATCAAGCTATATAATCCTGATGGTATTCCCGTAGCCTTCGATTTACAAATTGAAGCAGAAGCATTGGGTTGTAAATTAGCTTGGGCCGATGATAACCCACCAGCAGTAGTTTCGCATCCACTTATGGAAGGCAAAACACTCGACGATTTAAAAGTACCATGTGCCTGCAAGGCCCGTATACCAATGGTAATGGATGCCACGCGCGAGCTTCGCGATCAGCACCCTGATATTGCCCTGTATGGTTTAATCACTGGTCCTTTTACCTTGGCCCTTCACCTTTTGGGTACCGATATCTTCATGCAAATGATGATGGACCCCGAAGCTACGCACAAGCTAATGCGCTTTACCACCGATGTGGCTAAAATGATGGCGCAAAACTACATTGAGGCAGGAGCCGATGTAATTGCCATTGTTGATCCTATGACCAGTCAGATCGATCCAATGAGTTTCGAAACATTCGTAACGCCATATATCACCGAAATTAATGAAATGGTGCGCGAAGCCGATGCCCTAAGCTCGTTCTTTGTTTGTGGTAACGCACAGCAAAACATTGAGGAAATGTGCAAAACAAAACCCGATAATATCTCAATCGATGAGAATATTCCTTTGGATTTTGTGCGCGACATGGCCCTTAAGCATAATGTTAGCTTTGGCGGAAACATAAAACTTACCGTAGTATTATTAATGGGCGACGAGGAAGCTTCACGTCGCGATGCCTTAGAGTGTATGGATATTGGCGGTAAAAAAGGTTTTATACTTGCGCCGGGTTGCGATTTAGCCATGGAAACGCCAAAAGAAAACCTCATTGCCGTGGGCGAGTTGGTTCACAACGAAGTTTTGCAAGGTGAGTTAAGAGCCTCTGAGGCACAAACCGCCGGTATCGAATTGCTCGATTTATCATCACACTGGTCGAAAGAACAAGTAGTGATCGACATCATCACGCTCGATTCGTCATCATGTGCACCATGCCAATACATGGTTGATGCCGTTAATCGCGCAGCCGAAAGCTATGGTGGCAAAGTAGTGTACAAAGAGCACCGCATCAAAGAAATGGAAGGCGTACAAATGATGGCATCCCTAGGCGTTAAAAACCTACCAACCATTGTTATGGACGGCAACATTGAGTTCATATCGCAAATACCACCAATACAAGATATCACCGCTAAAATAGACCACTATTTAGCCGAGAAAAACTAGTATTGGAAAAAATCTCCAAGTGATTCCTTGGCTGCGGAAACAAAGCCTTGGAAATCACTTTTTGTTTTAATAATAAGGGCGCTCCCCTGCGGGTCGGGCTTTGCGCTATATCTTTGCTTCGCCAAAAAGGGCTCACAAAGGATGCCGCTTCAATCCCTAGCGCGAGTAAATGATAAATGGTGAATGATAAGTTATAAATAAGATTTACTGCACGCCTTAAGATTGCCGCGTTCCTCACGATGCCGCAATACTGCGTAGAGCAGTAGCGTAAAAAGAAGCTGTCAATCCCACGTTATTGCGTCATTCCGAGCCGCCAACCAATAAAAATTAGCCATAATGAGTTGATGACAGGGATCAAGCCACTTGTTAATAGATGTTAATGATAATTTCATAAAGCACTATTAAACAGGTAAATATAATTTTCTGTCATTGGTAGGCACGAAGGAACCTCAAGGCGAGAACGAAGTAAATAATTTAAGCAATCATAAACCATACATAGGTAGGTTATAAAAGGTCTACTTTAAGGCAATATAAGGGCAAAATTAGAGCTGTCTACCCTGAACAGAAGGCCATAACAAGCTCTAATTTAGGGGTAATTACCTGTACATTTCACAATAATACCCTGTAAGTTACAGGTATTTACTCTGTACGGGAGGCATTAATAAGCTCTAACTTACACCTAATTGGCTCTACTTTAGAGCTAATAACCGTGTAACGAACACCTAATTACTCTGTGTTAAAGGGCTTTTATACTTAATAATTAAACTAAGCAGCATGATTCAATTCAATTTAATTAGCGGATTTTTAGGCAGTGGCAAAACCACCCTCCTTCAGAATTTGCTTACCGAGTTGGCTCCCAAGCATAAAATTGCGGTAATTCAAAACGAATTTGCCCCAACTGGTTTTGATGGCAAAGAATTGAAACGTACCAACGACGATTTCCACTTGGTAGAAATTAACAATGGCTCCGTTTTTTGTGTATGTCAATTGGGAAGCTTTGAAAAAACCATGCTCGAGCTCATTGAAGTGCACCAACCCGAAATGATTTTTCTGGAAGCATCCGGTTTAGCTGACCCCATCAGTATTATTGAGCTACTAGATATGCCAAGTCTGGCCAATAAAGTGAGACTCAATCAAATTGTAAGCATGGTTGATGCACCAAACTTTGTAAAAGGACTCAATAAATTAATTCGGTTTAAGCATCAACTCATGATTGCCGATACCATCATTGTAAATAAAACCGACTTGTTTACGGCCGATCTAAACGATATTAACCAGCAAATAAAAGAATTAAACCCCTACGCTACTATTGAAAAAACGAGCTATGCCAAAGTAAATTGGGAAGCTATCTGCCAAAGCAATACCGGTAAAGCCGCCGCACAGTATCAGGGACACGCATCGGGTGGCAGGCCCGAAGAATTAAATGCATGTGTATTGCGCTCACACAATAAAATTGAAGAGCTAAAGCTATTGCTCTTTGTTAAAGAGTTGCAAGAAATCTGTCCGCGTATAAAGGGCTATGTGAATCTGTGTAACCGAAGTGTTTTAATGGTAAATAGTGTGTTCAACAATCTTCAAACCCAAATTATTTACAACTATGTTGGACCAAGTGAAATTATCGCCTTTGGGCATAAACTCAACGTTATAACCCTACGAAAACTATTTAAAAAATATACCGAATAGGAGTGATTAACTAGGCGCCTTAAGATCGCCACGTTCCTCGCGATGACGAAATACTGCGTAGAGCAGTAGCAAAAAAAGAAGCTGTCAATCCCACGTTATTGCGTCATTCCAAGGCACGAAGGAATCTCAAGGCGAGAACACACAGAAACAAACTAAAATAAAAACTATGGAAATAGTAGCAAATAATATAAAGGAGTATTGCTTCTCCATCAACGATTTAAATATCACAATTGAGGACTTGGAAGAGCTTGCTCCCATGGGGGATATGATTGAAATGTATCGTGATTTCTTAAATGCAGAAATTCAGAAGCTATCCAGCGCCAAATCAATAAAAGGCGGTTATGTTTTTGTGGAAGCCCAAGAAGCAGAGAAAGATAAAATCAGAACAAATAATATCACTTTTGACACCGGAAAACTAATTACCGCTTACCTAAAGCGTAGCTCTCATTATGTATTTTTTATTTGCACAGCAGGCAACGAAGTCAGTTCACGTTCTAAAGAACTCATGAATGCGGGCGAATTGGTGGAGGGCTACTTTCTAGACACCCTTGGTTCGGTGATGGTAGAAAAAGCCATGGACCAAATTCAAAATGAGCTGAATGCTGAGCTAAAAACAATGGGCCTCAGCAATACCAATCGTTATAGTCCGGGCTATTGCGACTGGGATGTAGCGGAGCAAAGTAAATTGTTTTCGCTGTTTCCGCAGCAGTTTGCAGGCGTTACTATTAACGAATCGTGCTTAATGCACCCCGTAAAATCAGTGAGCGGTATTATGGGCGTTGGTACGGATGTAAAATACAACGATCATGTTTGCATTGAGTGTAATAGCACCAATTGCATTTACCGCGATAAAAAGAAACACTAATAAAGCGCCACGTCATTCCGAGCCACCACCCAAAAAAATGGGCATAATGAATTGATGACAGTACAAGACTTATTTTTCACCACAAAGTCTCAAAGAACTCAAAGAAAATCTTGGAGAACTTTGTGCCTCCGTGGTGAAATAAATAAGCTCTGTCATTGGTAAGAATGAAGGTATCTCAAGGCAAGTTGTAACAATAAATTAAATATCTACTAAAACCACACAAAATGACAGCACTAAACAAAATAGAAAGCCACAACTTCGACCTATCAGATAGCGATATACTAGAATTATTAAACATTGATGCCACAAGCCCAGATTTTTACCGACTCATTGCCGTATCAAATGCCATAACCCGACAGAAAAGCAATAACAAAGGCTATGTGTTTACGCAAATTGGTATTAATGCACAGCCGTGTTCTATCGATTGTAAATTTTGTTCCTTGGCTTCGAGCCATTATTCCTTAAGCGAGAAGTGGGAGAAGAGCATTGATGATGTGGTGCTTGAGCTAAAGGGTTTAATGCAATATCATTTCGACGATTTCTTTCTCATGGCTACGGCCGATTACCCCGTTGGTAAGTTTCTGAAAATGGCAAAGTCGCTGAAACCATTACTACGTCCTGATCAGAAATTTGTAGCCAATGTAGGCGATTTTGATACACAAACAGCACAAGACTTGGTAGAAGCGGGTATTACTGGTATTTACCACATCAACCGTCTCCGCGAAGGTATAGATACCAAAGCCCAACCCCAACAAAGAGAAGCCACCATAGAGGCCGCCCGAAAAGCTGGTTTAGAAATATATTACTGCATAGAGCCCATTGGCCCAGAGCACAGCTACGAAGAAATTCTGACAGAGATAAAGCGCGCACGCGATTTGAATATTTCTGTTATGGCAGCCATGCGACGCACTCCTGTTGAGGGGACTCCACTTGCAGACAAAGGCATGTTAAGCACTCTTGAAATGACAAAAATTGCAGCAGTCACCAATATTGTGGTAAACCCCTCTCGCTCAATGAATGTGCACGAACCCTCGCAAATGACCTTATTGGCAGGTATAAACCAACTTTATGCAGAGTTGGGTGCCAACCCCCGCGATACTGATTGCCACACCGAAAACAACCGTGGCTTTACTCCTGAAAAAGCATGGGAGATGCTTTGCGAAGCAGGGTACGAGAGGTAATTGTTAATGTGATTCGCAGCTTAGTTTGGAGAGCGCCATTATTATTTAATAATTAATAGTTGTCGCCTTGATATAGCTTCTTTCTTAGAGATGACGCAATGCCTTATGGTAATAATGCACAGCACTTGCGTTTATTTCAAAAGGTATGAGTTACAAGCTCGAACTAGCGCATTGAACAAAAGCTGCAGTATTAAATGTAGCTTTGTTGTTTTATAGAAGCATGAGTTACAAACTCGCGCTAGCTTTGGGAAAATCTTTTTAAAGACCCTGAGATGCTTAAAAGACTCAACGAGATTGAGAAGATGGAAACTGAAGATAAAGGACATATCCTTTCTGTGGTGGATGGCTTTATTAAAAGTATTAAGCTTAAGAATATTGCTGCACTGTAAGCAGTTTCCAAAACACCATATAAAGCAAAAAGCCCCACTTTTAAATGCGGCTTTGTTGTTTTATTTACAGGCCTGAGGCCTTATGTGCAGCGACGTAGCCAGAGGCATACGCCGAACGATTTACTTTGTTTACTTGCTACGCTGAGCGGGGGATAAGATTTCAACTATTGTTATAATGATAAAATATATACCAAGAGCTATATTAGTAGTATACCTAAAATAAGATTGAAACATTAGACTAATAAATCCTTTATGGGAAGAATATAACCCTATTGCCGTTAATAGCAATACAGCTAATAGTAAAATAAACAATTGTTTATATACTTTACGTTTCGATATATTATACATCCCAAACACCAACACTCTATCTTTAAGCCAACTCCCATGGTTTATTAATAGAATTAACAATTTAAAGAAGGTTTCTGTCTCATATAGAATTTCCACTTTTGATTCTAATAAAAAATCTAATTCCTCTATTTCCTCTTCTGTTAATTCTCTTTTTTTTGTGTTCGTTATGAGAATTGGCAACCTTTCATTCACTAGTCTAAAAGCATCAGTATACTTCTGCAATGCAAGAAAGCTATCTATAACACAATACATTGAATCTTTATCCCTTTTAACTTCAACTTTATTATATTCATAAATACTAATTAACGTGAGTTCGATCTAAGCAGCCTTATTAATATGGTCATTATCTATGATGTCTATATTTAAAGAGGGTTTC
>NZ_CANLCN010000040.1:0-7836 GCF_947489045.1 Saccharicrinis aurantiacus | reverse complement strand
ATGTAGTCCGTAGGGGAATCGAACCCCTGTTACCAGGATGAAAACCTGGCGTCCTAACCCCTAGACGAACGGACCGAGCTAAACCGTAATTACAGTTTATTGATATGCTTAGCTAACTTAGATTTTAAGTTAGACGCTTTATTCTTATGAATAATGTTTCTTTTGGCTAACTTATCAAGCATAGATGCAACTTTTGGGAACATCTCTGCAGCAGCTTCTTTTTCACCTGCATTACGCAAGTTTTTTACTGCATTACGAGTAGTTTTTGCATAGTACTTATTGTGTACTCTTTTTTTCTCTGCTTGACGAATTCTTTTTAACGCCGATTTATGATTTGCCATCTGTCGTTTGTATTTATGACCTAACTTTTTTACTTGTAGTCCGTAGGGGAATCGAACCCCTGTTACCAGGATGAAAACCTGGCGTCCTAACCCCTAGACGAACGGACCTTATTTGCATGGAAGAGATACTCTCTGTCTCAAATGCGGATGCAAAGATATAGCAAATTCCTTTACCTCCAAATAATTCTTGTAAAAAAACTCAAGGTTTTTATTTCGTACTCTAGCTATCAATAATTTAGGATAGTAAAAAAAATATTCTCAGTTGTTATATCTCTATAAATTACGATAAAAATCGACTTTATTGTTGAGGATAAAACGAAACTTTTGTAGTTTTGCGTCAGAAATTTTCGGATAGTGGATGGATTTGACTGATTGCAACCACTTAAAAAAAGTGCTAAAATGGCTTCTTACCTTTTTGCTATCCTATTATTCACATTATCTATTTATTCTACATATAAACAATATACAGTATATAGGAGTTTGATGTTAGGAATATAATGAGATTAAAATTAAAATATTATGGCATATTTATTTACGTCTGAGTCAGTATCTGAAGGGCACCCTGATAAAGTAGCTGATCAAATTTCAGATGCATTACTCGACAACTTTATTGCATTTGATGCAGATTCAAAAGTGGCTTGTGAAACTTTAGTAACCACAGGACAGGTTGTTTTGGCAGGTGAAGTACGTTCAAAAACTTATGTTGATGTACAAGAAGTTGCGCGAAGAGTAATTAACAAAATTGGTTATACCAAAAGTGAATATCGTTTTGATGGCGACTCTTGTGGTGTACTTTCGGCTATTCACGAACAATCAGCAGATATTAACCAAGGGGTTGATAGAGCAGAAAGAATGGAGCAAGGTGCCGGTGACCAAGGTATGATGTTTGGTTACGCATCGCGCGATACAGATAACTATATGCCTTTGGCTTTAGAGATTTCGCACCAATTATTAATTGAGTTAGCAGCTATCCGAAGAGAAGGGAAAGAGATGACTTACCTTCGTCCGGATTCTAAAAGTCAGGTTACTATTGAGTATAGCGATGATAATCAACCGCAACGTATTCATACTATTGTTGTATCTACACAGCACGACGACTTTGATGAAGAGGCAACAATGTTGGCAAAAATTAAAGACGATGTTCAGAATATATTAATACCACGTACCAAAGCCTTATTGCCAGAACGCGTTCAAGCTTTGTTTAATGATATTATTATATTACATGTTAACCCAACAGGTAAATTTGTAATTGGTGGTCCCCATGGCGATACAGGTTTAACTGGTCGTAAAATTATTGTGGATACTTATGGAGGAAAAGGTGCACACGGTGGTGGTGCTTTCTCTGGAAAAGATCCATCGAAGGTAGATCGTTCTGCTGCTTATGCTTCGCGCCATATTGCGAAAAATGTTGTGGCTGCTGGTTTAGCGGATGAAGTTTTAGTGCAGCTAGCCTACGCTATTGGTGTTGCTGAACCGGTTGGTGTTTTTGTTGACACTTATGGTACTGCTAAAGTAGAATTAAGCGATGGCAAAATTGCAGAAAAACTTAAATCAATATTTGATTTACGTCCGGCTGCTATTGAAGACCGCTTAAAGCTTCGTAATCCTATTTACGAGGAATCGGCAGCATATGGCCATATGGGTAGAAAACCAGAAGTGGTAGTTAAAGAAATTGAATCGCCTTATTTTGGTAAAAAGAAATTTGAGGTTGAGCTATTTACTTGGGAGAAGTTAGATTATGTGGATGCTATACAAGAAGCTTTCAAGTTGTAATATAATTACTTCTATATAATATTATATAAAGACTGCCCTAGGGTGGTCTTTTTTATTTCCCTCGCTTGTGGTTTTTTGCAGCGCCCAGATAGTAGCGGCAGCCCATTGCATTGGGGCTTTAGTTTGACTTGTTTGGCGGATGCGACTTTAGGAGCACACGTACAAGCTAGACAAACTTATGGCACATTGCAGTGGCTATAGCGAATAGCTGGATAAAGCGCCATTATTATTGTGTACTCCTTAATTGCTTCTTTTTAAACACCAATGGCGAAACGCCTGTTAGTTTTTTAAACACCTGATTAAAATAGGCGATGGATACAAAGCCGCACTCAAAGGCGATTTCTTTAATGGGCATTTCGGTGTTTAGTATATATTTTTGTGCCAGATTAATTCGTAAATAATTTACGTAAACTGAGAAGGTTACATTGGTGTGCTTTTTGAAAAACCGACAAAAGGAAGTCACTGTCATGTCAACATCACTTGCACAGGATTCAATGGTAATTTCTTCTTTAAAACTGCGCATAATATAGTTATGTACCTTGGTCATTTTATCATTCTTGAAGATCTGGCGCTGGTGGTAGTGTCCTGAAGCCAAAACTTCGTATTCGGTATTATATATTACGTCGAGCATTTTTATGAGTAGCAAAAGTTGCTCAATGGGTTTCTGATAAATCATATTGGTCATTACCGAAACTATATATTCCTTATCCTTTCCTGTAACTTTTACGCCTCGCTCTGATTTGTGCAGAATGGTACGAATACTTTTTAGCTCGGGTATTTCAATAAAATTGGTTCCGAATACACTTTTCTTAAACTGGATGTAGATAGATTCGCAGGTTTCATCGTTATTGGGCTGCAGATAGGATTGATCCGAAATCCAGGCATGGGGTAAATTAGCGCCCAGTAATACCAAATCGCCTTCTTCAAATTTCTCAAAGTGATCGCCAACCATGCGCATGCCATGGCCTTTGGTAATTAAAAGTAACTCAAACTCGGGATGGTAATGCCACGGCCGTTCGAAAAAGGCCGACTCATATTTTCCTACTTTAAAGGAAACACTTTGTGACACTTCTACCTTCTCAAATTCGGCATAACTAACATTATTTTCTCTATGTATGTACGACATGATAATATAACTAAAGTATTGGCAATATAACTTAAATATTTTTAACATCAATGCCCTAAAATTGTAGGACAGATAAAAATCTAGAATCCATGACAAAAAGAGAAGTAGTAAAAATGGTTTTGGATGGTAAAAAGCCTCCTTATGTACCATGGTCTTTTAAATTTACAGAAGAACCAAAACAAATGCTTCAAGAGCATTATGGCGTTGATGATCTTGATCCTGTTTTAGGAAACCACATATTAAACTTAGGTAGTGATATTGGTTTTTTCGAAGAAGTTGAACCCGATATGTTTCAGGATGTATTTGGTGTAATTTGGGACAGGTCGATTGATAAAGATATTGGCGATGCCAGTGCTCCCTTTGTAATTAGCGAACCTTCGATGGAAGGTGTGAAATTCCCAGATCCGCACGATCCACGTTTTTTTGCCAACATAGAACCTGAAATTGCAAAGAAGCCCGATTTATTTCGTGTGTTTCAAATTGGGTTTAGCTTATATGAGCGTGCTTGGAGTATGCGCGGTATGGAGAATCTGCTGATGGATTTTATGATGTACCCCGATTTTGTACATGAGTTATTTACCAAAATTGCCGACTACAATATTGAGCAAATTAAAAAGGCAATGGAGTATGATATTGATGCTGTTTACTTTGGCGATGACTGGGGGCAACAACATGGTTTAATTTTCGGATACGATACGTGGAAAGAATTTGTATATCCACAGCTTAAGCGTATGTACGGTTTTGCGCGTGATAACGGAAAATATGTGATGATTCACTCTTGTGGAGATGTGGACGAGTTATTCCCTGATTTGATTGAGTGTGGATTAAATTGCTTTAACCCATTTCAGCCAGAGGTAATGGACATTAACGAAATATTACCAATGTACCAAGGTAAATTGGCTTTCCATGGTGGTTTATCAATGCAAAAAACTTTACCATTCGGTTCTGTTGAAGATGTTGAAAGAGAATCTAAAGCACTAATCGACTTGGGTAAAAATGGCGGATATATTTTCTCTCCATCTCACTCCGTAGAAAGTGATACCACTAAGGAGAATATCCTGAAATTTATTGAGATAGCGCAAGAACAACTAAAATAACACCTATATAGTATCGAGAATACAGCCGTATTCTTGATACTTAATTTATAGATTGAGCATACAAAATATTGGCACACATCTATTTATTTTTTGATTATGAAAAGCACCCTTTGCACGGCACTTATATTACTATGTCTTTCTGCAGTAACCTTGGCACAAGGCCCAAGATCGACTGAAGATTTTAACTTCGACTGGAAGTTTTTACTAGGCGATGCGCCTGAGGCAGTGAAGCAAAACTTCGACGACTCGGCTTGGCGCACCTTAAACTTGCCACACGATTGGAGCATAGAGCAATCGTACACTACAGAAAAAACATCAGGTTCTACCGGATTTTTACCAACAGGCATTGGTTGGTATCGTAAAACATTTGAAGTGCCAGCCAATTGGGAAAATACCGTTACCAATATTGAGTTTGACGGCATATATAACAATTCGAAGGTGTGGATTAACGGGCATTACCTGGGCAAAAGACCTTATGGTTATAGTGTGTTTGGCTACGAATTGAGCGCGTACCTTAATTATGGTGGATCAAATACCATAACTGTAAAAGTAGACCATGAGCAGTTTGCCGATTCGCGTTGGTATACCGGCTCGGGCATTTACCGTAATGTGCGCTTAATTAATACAGCCACAACTTATATTCCTCAATTCGGTGCATGGATAGAGACTCCTCTAGTTAGCGAGAAGAAAGCCACAGTTGATATTCATACTGTAGTTAAAACCACCAACAAAAAACTAAGCAATGCTTCGGTAAAAGCAATCATTAAAGATGGCACCGGAAAAGTAATTGCACAAAAGAAACTAAAATGTGCCTTAGCTCAGTTAGATACTTTTAAGGTATCCATAGCACTGAAGAACCCAAAGCTTTGGAGCATAGAAACACCAAACTTATATACTGCCGAAATTGAGATTATTGATGGAAAAACAGTAGTTGATAACTATAGCACTGACTTTGGAATACGTTCAATTCGCTTTGATGCCAACACTGGGTTTTACTTAAATGAGAAGCCTGTTAAAATGAAAGGTGTTTGCTTGCATCACGATGCGGGTGCTGTAGGTGCCGTTTTTATTAAGGATGTATGGGCACGCCGTTTAAATACACTCCAAGAAATTGGTGTAAACGCCATTCGTTGTTCGCACAACCCTGCCGATCCAGGCCTATTAAAGCTTTGCGATGAAATGGGCTTTTTGGTAATTAACGAGGCTTTTGATGAGTGGAAGCGCAATAAGCAAAAATGGAATACCTCTCGTTTTGCAAAGGATGTATTGCCTGAGAACCATGTGGGATATGGCGATATATTTGAAGAATGGGCCGAGCGCGATGCCAAAGATATGATACGTGCCACACGCAATCATCCTTCTATTATTATGTGGAGTATGGGTAACGAAATTGAGTGGACTTATCCATACTACTGGAAAATGGAGAAGAGTACACAAGGCCTAGACAATCAAGTGCTGATAGAAGAAACAGGAAGTGATGTAGACGAACTAAAGGAAACGGCCGAATTAATTCAAAAATGGTTTAAAGAAGTGGATACTACACGATTTGTAACCACAGGTGGCGTATTGCCAAAGGCCGGAAATATGACAGGCTACTTTGATGTACCTGATGTAATAGGGTACAACTACCGTGCTATTAACTACGACGAGGATCATAAAAATTATCCAAATAGAATAATGTATGGTTCTGAAAACTGGGGAACCTATCAAGAGTGGAAAGATATTAGAGATCGTGATTTTATGTCGGGTATCTTTTTATGGACAGGTATTGCCTATCTCGGTGAGTCAGGCCCTTTTCCTTGGAAAGGGTTAGAGATTTCGCTGCTCGATTTTTGCGGATTTTATACTCCACGCGGTCATTTCTTCCGCACACTTTGGAGCGATAAACCGTATACATATTTAGCCACCAAACATGCAAAAAAGGCACAGTGGATTTATAGCGATGGCAAATGGGTGGACAATCGCGTACATAATTGGCTAGATAAATGGTTGTTCGACGATGTGGAACAAACCTGGAATTATAAGGATGGCGACTCTGTATTTGTTGAGGTGTTTAGTAATAGTCCGCAAGTAGAGCTATTCGTTAATAATAAAAGCTATGGCATAAAAAGCCCTGCCGACTTTGAAGACAATATCGTAAAATATTTGGTTCCCTATGCAGCTGGCGAAATTAAAGCAGTGGGTATAAATCAAGAAAAAGCAGAAAGCGATTATGCCATTAAAACCGCAAAGTGGGTGGGCAAAATTGTACTAAAAGCCGATAAAACAGAAATGAAAGCCAATGGCTACGATGTGGTTCACATAGAGGCCTTTGTTCAAACCAAGAATGGCGATTTAATTCCTGATTTAGATTATCAATTTGTTTTTAAAGTAGAAGGCAATGGCGTTAACATAGGCGTTGATAATGGTTGGGATAGAAATGTGCAAAAACACAAATCGAATTACATTACCACCCACAATGGTAGAGCCATGATGTTGGTACAAAGCACCCGCGAAGCTGGCGTAATAAAAGTATCAGCTAAATCAGGAAATTTTGAATCTAACGAGATCATTATTAAAACTGTTGAATAGAATATAGCCAGATGTCTGTAGTCAGGAGTGTTAAGTGGCATTAACTTCTGGCTTCAGTCAACTGACTCAATACTTAAAATAAAAAACATTGTTAACAATGCATTGCTTGTTCGTTGTTGTTGAGCACTGCATTACCCTCAGAATAAATACTAAAATATTATGGAAGAACTATTAGAAAAAATTGCAGCGTGTGTCGATACAGGTAAAATTGATGCAAAATCACCTTATCCTCCAACAATGAAGGGGCAAGATGGTGCTGATGAACTAACAAAACAAGCCTTAGATGCTGGCGTTTCTCCGGCCGATATTCTCGAAAAAGGATTAATGGTAGGTATGGAAATAGTAGGTAATAAATTCCGCGAAAATAAGGTTTTTGTACCTCAAGTATTAATGAGTGCAAAGGCAATGGGAGCAGGCATGGAGCATCTTAAACCATTTTTTGCATCGGGTGCTGCAGAGCGCAAGGGCACATTTATTTTAGGAACCGTAGAAGGCGATCTTCATGATATTGGTAAAAACCTAGTTTCTATGATGGTTGAAGGAAACGGCTACGAGGTAATTGATTTAGGTACCGATGTAAAAGCCGAAGATTTTATAGCCACAGCCGAGAAAAATCCGGGTAGCGTAATAGGTCTTTCAGCACTACTTACCACAACCATGGGCAACATGGAAAAAATTGTAAAAACCATAAAAGAAAAAGATAGCAACATTAAAGTATGTATTGGTGGTGCTCCGGTAAACCAAGAGTTTTGCGAAAAAATTGGTGCCGATAGCTTCAATGCCGATCCACAAGGAGTGGTTGAATATTTAAATGCTTTAGCATCGTAAAATAAAAACTGCAAAGCCCACGGTATTGCGTCATTCCGAGCCGCCAACCAATAAAAATTAGCCATAATGAGTTGATGACAGGGATCAAGCCACTTGTTAA
>NZ_CANLCN010000039.1:0-8194 GCF_947489045.1 Saccharicrinis aurantiacus | reverse complement strand
ATAATAAGCTTTGGCTCTTTAGGATTTTGGAAGTGGATTTGGGTTTACTCTCCACACTGTTCATCCAAGTAGCCGTTGGCGGTAATTATTGGTAAGATTTTTCAGGTTATGCAAATTAAGTCACTGACTTATAAAAATTGAAATTATATAACAAGCATTGACTTATACTTTTAATAGTAGAATATGCACAATATTTTCAGCAACAAATGTATTTAGACGGAAAGATTCGAGAAATAGAAGAAAAGACATATATACACTATAGTAAATCTAGTATTATACCTAAATTAGTAATTATCGTTTTAGGAATAGTTATTTCCATTTATTTCCTAAGACTAGGAACTACAAAACTAACTATTATAGGAATTGTTATAATTGTAATTATTATTTTGGAAATACTAAGAGGTGTTAAAACATTAAATGAAGAAAAGCCTATAATAACTTTGTCACTTAAAGGAATCGAAACCCTTGAATTTGGGCTTATTGAATGGGGTAAAGTAAACAAAGTGAAAATTAGAGGCCCGATCGGCTCATCAGTTAATCAATACCTTGATATATTTATAAAAGATGCAAGTAAGTCGAAGCACATAATTAGAATCGATGAGTTAGAAATAAGTGGTAAAGAACTACTAAATGAAATACAGAAATATAGGGGTGTAAAGAAATAACATACCGCCAACAATAAATATACGTAAGTTGGGCGTTTGCAGGTTTGATTATCTTTTACACATTTACTCAAGTTAGTAATTGTTTGATAAGTTGGAGCTTTGAAAGCCCAGCCTACGCATATTAGGGCCGTTAGGCTTCATTATTCACGGCGCTCAAATACATAATGTACTTTACATCTTCGGAATCAGAAATATATAAGAATTTGCACTTTTTGAAAGTAGAATTTTAAGAGAAACCAAGACTTTACAGATAGGAAAAGTAAGGCGCTTATTGTGTAGACTTTCATGACTTCGTTTTCTTGACATTGTTTAATTATTTGCATCTTGGTTTGTTTGACTGACAAATATGGACTGACTTTGGTTGACTTGTAACTCGACCATTTGGGTTTTGAATTTGCGGACTAGAAAGGAATTATCAAAACTCGGTCAGACCAAATATTGTCACTCATAAGGAAATAAAGTTGGAAGGAATCTCAAATAAAGTTCAGAAAAAGAAATAACGAAAGCCTAACAATCTGGCATAAAGCATAAGCGTTTGCAGTAATTAGGGATTTTGTAGGTTGTTTGAATTCCGCCAAAATTTTTATTTATGTTCAGAAAGCATTAAGTTTAACAAAAATAAAAATATTGGCTTTGTGATGTTTTGGTCGGTTTGGTTTTTCAAATCGCTTACAGCTTCATCCAGTCACCGTTAGGCTTAATACAATCGCAAAATAAAATCACCACAAACATTATTACTGAAATTATTAGATTATAAAAGATGTTAGATGAAATAAAATATTGGGATTGGAAATCTATAGGAATTGGTATTTTGACAATTCTAGTTTTTTCTTTAGGATTATACTTTCTTTCTGGTAATGCATCTAATGAATACAGACAATTCAAGGAAAAAAAATATGAAGACTCAGTAAGTGGCGAGGTTGTTAAAGTAAAAAATGTTGAGCATTTAAATCAATCGCGTCACACAGGAAATAATATTAGTACTATTGCCTATAAAGTGACTTATCGTTATTCTGTGAATATGGAAGTTTATGAAAAAGTCATGACCTTAAATTCAGGTTTGAAAAAGAATCAGTTGTTTATTTCTAGAATTAAAGCAGGACAAAAAAGAGTCATAGTGAAATTTGATTTAGGGAATCCCCAAAACAGCATTATTCAAATAGACTAGGAAATAAAGTACTAAGCCTAACAAAAAATAAAGGTCATAGGCTGTTAGTATAAATTTGGGAGTTAAGTTCGTATAATAAAATCCCCGAAACATTTGTTTCGGCTAGTGAAAAGAATAAATTTATAGCCTAAACAAAAGTTCGGCTCAGTGGGATTTTGGAGGTTTGGTTTTTCAAATCAGCCTACATCCTTTATTCGAGCCGTTATGCGCAAATAAAACAAACCCCAACTTAATGCTTTAAAAATGAAGAGAATTCTATTTATTACATTGACTTTAATAATAGCAATCCTAACCGCTTGCACTGAGGATTATACTTCAAGTAAATACATTCAGAAAGTTATTTCGAATCTGGAGGATATTGAATCCGCATCGTATAGTGTTGATGTTGAGTTATGGGCACCTGGTGATACAGCTGCTCAATGGACTGGCATTCGTACAATACGTGAATATAATAATCCATCAGATACAACTATAGGAGCTAATTACGTAGAATTTATCGGACATGATACCTTAAGAGCTAAGTATTGCTATGATGGCGCTATGCTTGCTAACATTATTGATAAAAAGAAAATTGTTGTTGTAGATAGCTTTAAAGTATGGAATGTGCCATTCAGACCAGTCAATCCACCCTTTTTTAATTACATTAAAAGTATTCTTACTTATGCAGTAAATACTACTGATAGTGTAATATTGGACATCCAGGATTTGCATGATGCAGTTTACTTAAAGCTCACAATTAATGAGGAAAAGCAGGTTGAATTTTTTGGCAAAGCAACATATATGCCTTTATCGCCTTATTCTTTTGACAATACTTCCATATATGAAATATGGATTGCTAAGAAAGATAACATGCCATACAAAGTTAGGCGTGAAATGTCACATAATATTTCAGTTGCAACCTGTAGGAGTTATGAAATCAATAATTTAAATGCCAGTCATTTTATTGCGAAAAATTACTTTCCTAAAAATTATGAAATAAAGCTTTATGGAGTAAAAAAGACACCGCCAGCAAAACATCCTTTACTTAGAAAACAAGCACCAGATTGGAATCTTCAATCGAGTAATAATAAAGCATTTTCGCTAAAAGACTTTAGAAATAAGGTTACACTTATTCAGTTTACAAGTGTGACTTGCGGACCATGTAAAGCGTCAATACCTTTTTTAAAACAGCTTTCAGGAAGGTATAATGATAAAATATTTGATTTAGTATCAATTGAGTGTACAACCAATAATTCCAATGCTCTTAAAAGCTATAGGAGTAAAAACGAGTTTGATTATAAGTTTCTAATGTCGACTAAGGAAATTATCAATAATTACTCAATACAATCTTTTCCTGTGTTCTTTATACTGGATAAAAATCACATGATTGTGGATGTTATTAATGGTTACAGCAAAGATGTTACAGACAGAATTATTAAAGAATCAATAGACAAATTAATATAGAAATATCAGCGCATAACAAGCCATCATAAAGTAGCCCTGGCTTTTGTGGTATTTGGCAGTTATACTCCCGCGCTAGCTAAGGCAAAAACAAGAAAGCGAATATACCACACGAAAATCGGGCCACTTCATATGGCCGAACCGTTAGCGGCCATTAAACATACTGAATAGAATATATTTCCTATGAGACTAAAACCTAATTATTTATATTTAATTATACTCATTCTTTTTGGTTGCATAAGTAAGAAAAATTCCAAAAGCATTAATATAAATGAAAAAGCCATCCCGAATATTAGTTTTGATTATATAGATTCTTACCCACATGATACAACATCATTTACTGAAGGTTTTTTAATTCATAATGGCCAATTATACGAAAGTACGGGTTCGCCAAAAAGTCTGCCACAGACAAAGTCGTTATTCGGAATCGTTAATTTGAAAACCGGACACATAGAAAAGAAAGTAGAAATTGATAAGACAAAATATTTTGGAGAAGGTATTACTTTCCTTAATAACAAAGCGTATCAGTTAACTTATAAAAGCAGAATTGGTTTTATTTATGATCTATCAACTTTTAAAAAGATAAAGGAATTTGAAATACCAAGTAAGGAAGGTTGGGGATTGACAAATGATGGAAGATATCTAATAATGAGTGATGGCTCATACCAATTAAGATATATTGACCCTTTAACAATGCAAGTAATTAAAACGTTAAACGTTACTGAAAAAGGGCGTTTTAAAGAATACTTGAATGAATTGGAATATATAAAAGGCTATATTTTTGCTAACATTTGGACAACGAATACAATAGTTAAAATAGACCCTGTTGACGGGAAAATAATTGGGAAGTTGGATATGACGGATTATGCATTTTCAGCAAAAAGTTTATACTATGGTTCATTGGAAATGAATGGTATTGCATATGATTCAATATCAGACAAAACATATGTGACAGGAAAGTTATGGCCAAAAATATATGAAATAAAATTAATAGATTAATAATAACGTCCGCTAACAATCTGGCATAAAGCATAAGCGTCCGCAGTGATTTTGAATTTTTGTGAGTTATGTGAAGTCCGCCAAAATTTTCATTTATGTTCAGAAAGGTTTAAGTTTAAACAAAAATAAAAATTATGGCTCTGCAGTGTTTTAGTAGGTTTGGCTTTTCAAATCGCTAACGCTTCATCCAGTCACCGTTGGGTGCAAGTTTCTACCATACTGTAATTTACAGCATTAGAAGATTAATTATATTGAATTCTATGAAAAAATATTTGATTTTTATATTTCTGTTAGCATTTGTAAAGTCTTATTCTGAATTAAAAGATGTTTACAAGTCACAATTAAAACAAAATGATACTTTAACTATTACTTTTCAACTAAATGATTTAGGGGAGTTGATAAATCTAGATGCGAATATGGCTAGTCAAAATGAATTTAAACAAATATTGTATGGAATGGATTGGATGGTTGATAAGGAATTATATTCAAAAAGGTTCAGTAATATAAAAGAATTAGTCACGATAGGAAACATTAAAGTATATCATAATAAATATAGGACAGTAGTTGATTCAAACATTCGGAAGGTAAATATTAGGATGGTTGAAGTAAAGAATTTTTACCTTTATAAAGGTATGACTATTCCGTCTAAACGAGTAATTAAACCTTTTAATGTATGGTATTTCAGAGAGTTTATTCGTGACTCAATTGGTTTAACTTCAATTAATGGGAGTAAGTACATGTTTAAAAACAAAACCAACACCATTAGATTTACGATTCCTGAGAAGTATTTTTCAAAAGGCAATATTGCATACGCATATGAGAAAGGATCAAAGAAGTTATTAGAATTTAGTGACCAAGGGAATTATGCTTACTTTCCTCTAAACACAAGCATTGACTACTTGATTATTAAGCCGACCTCTGGATTAATTATACACCAGACTGTTGAACTTAATAAGGATCTGATCGTAAATGATTCTTTCAATAAATCTAGTTACAGCTTTTTATCTGAAACATTTAACAGTTGGAAATAGCTCATGTAAAAAATAACCAGCACCCAACAAAAAATAAAGGGCATAGGCTGTCAGCATAAATTTGAGAGTTTTGCTCTTTTAATAAGTTCGCCGAAGCTTTTGCTTCGGCTAGTAAAAAGAATAAATTTATAACCAAAACAAAAGCTTCGGCTTGGTGGGATTTCTGAGGTTTGGTTTTTCAAATCAGCCTACGACCCCTTATTCGAGCCGTTATAGCCAATGCGGGCTGACTGCAAAACATTAAACTGATAATTAAAAATGGGAACTTGGGGAACTGCAATTTCATCGAATGACACTTATGAGGATATTTTCTCTGAGTTTATGGATTTATATGACGACGGACTTGAACCATCTGAAATTTCCTCAAGGATTATTAATCAAAACTCTGACCTGATTGGAGATTTCGAGGACAAGAATAATTTTTGGTTTGCTATGGCAATGGCTCAATGGCAATGCAAATCGCTAGACCCTGATTTATTTAATAGAGTAAAGACAATCATTGAGACAGGAGAGGATATAAAGATTTGGGAGGAATTAGGAGCAGATAAAAAGGAAATTAATAAGAGGAAAAAAGTCCTCGATACATTCTTAGAAAAATTAAGCCAAGAGAAAGATAAACCTAGAAAAAGAAAACGGAAAGTATTACGTGATTCAATTTTCCAAAAAGGCGATTGTTTGACCTTTAGACTTGATAATGACAATTTTGGTGGAGCCTTCGTTTTGACTTCTGAGAAGCAGACAGAATATGGAATGAATATGATTGCTATTACGACATTAAATCAAATAGATAAACCGACAACTGATGACTTTAAAAAAGCATCCGTACTGATTAGGAAGGAAGAATTTGGATTAAAAGGTTATCAAGATAGAGAGATGATTTCTTGGTATTATGCTCAGTTCTTTAAAAAGTCTAAAGTAAATTTTGAGGTGATTGGTAATTTAAAAGTGCATAAAGATTATAAATTTGATAACGATTATACTGGCGCTTCTCAATGGGATGCAATAAAAACAAACATTGAGATTAATGAACAGATTAATTCTGAAAGAGGAAAACCTGATAAGAAATTAAAATTGAGTAAATTGATAAAGAAGCACTGGCTATAACAATGTGTCATACGTAATGGCGGGGAACACAGTAGATATCAAGGTTTATGGCTCGCATCAACACCATCTCGGTTTGATAGTGAGCAGCTCCGAAATCCGCCACTACGCATACACTAAACGTTAGCCCCTATTGCTGAACGCGAATTAAAGGCAAAATGCAAGTTAATACACTTAACGACAAGACTGGGAAGTAGAGTTGCAATTTTGTAAAATGAAATTGTAGAGAAGTAAAATTTAAATGCAATACGGAAAACCAGAATTGTAAAGGGGACAAATGGAAATGTAAGCCGAGAAATAGACTTGTAACAAGGTAAAATCGAAATGCATTACGGAAAAACGGAATTGCAATGGGGTAAAATAGAAATGTAAGCCTGAAAAATAGACTTGTAACGAGGTAAAACCGGAATGCAATACGGAAAAACGGAATTGCAATGGGGTAAAATAGAAATGTAAGCCTGAAAAATAGACTTGTAACAAGGTAAAACCGAAATGCAATATGGAAAAATGCAATTGTAACGGGGTAAAATGGAAATATAAGCCTGAAAAATAGACTTGTAAAGTGTAAATGGCAAATTCAAGACTGAAAAGAAAGAATAGAGTATCTGAAATTAAGGAGATACAAATTTTAAATATAAACAACAGGGGCTAACAATCTGGCATAAAGCATAAGCGTCAGCAAGTATTTGGGAGTTTTGTATGATGTTTGTAGTTCGCCAAAATTTCCATTTGTGTTTGGAAAGTGCTAAGTTTGAAACAAAATGAAAATTTTGGCTCTGTAGTTTTTTGGTTGGTTTGGTTTTTCAAATCGCTTACAGCTTCATCCAGTCACCGTTAGCACCAAGCAAAAAAAGAAGAACATGACTAAGAGCGAAATTGAGAGTTTTATTGAAAGCAATTCAATCGAAAATATAAAAAGCTATTTTGACAAATTAGTTGATAAATTGGAAGTTACTCATCGTTCAAATGACAAAATATTGATTTGGATGTTATTGTTGATATTCGTCTATTTTAGTGTTGGTTTGAATATATTCTCCAAAATTAAAGTAGGACCAATTACCTTGACAGATGATTCTTTTATAAAATTGTTTACACCAATGATTTTCAACTTCTTATTTTTAAAATATGCAACTCTTAATGTACATCGTTCGACATTGATAAGTAATATTAGACAGGTTGGTGGACATATCTATAATTTAGAGGGAGGTATCGAACAAAATAGTACATATTCTAATATTTCTCTTCAAATGATTATGCCATTTTCAATTTGGGAGGAAATTAATAGTAAATATATGACTGATGGAAAAAGTGGATGTATAACAGGAATTATTTTCTCACCATTATTTCTCTTGTTAATCTCTCCATTGATTTTTGAATATATTGTAGTAAAAGATTTGCTTCTGGATTTTTGGTGTAATGGTTGGGGTGAGAAAGCTGTTATATTGACTACTTTATGGATGTTTATAGGTGTGACTATATATTATTTTAATGCATTTAAAAAGAAAATAAAAGACAATAAAAATGCCAGGTGCTAACAATAAATAAAGGGCATAGGCTGTCAACAAAAATTTGGGAGAGCTGCTCTTTAAATAAGTTCGCCGAAACTATTGTTTCGGCTAATGAAAAGAATAAATTTATAGCCTAAACAAAATTTCGGCTCTGTTGGATTTTGGTTGTTTTGGTTTTTCAAAATCAGCCAACGCCTTTTATTAAAACCGTTACACACTAGCCAATATCTCGTGTCTGAATTTAGTCGTATTTTTGGTAAGTTTTTCAAATGAATAATTTGC
>NZ_CANLCN010000038.1:0-9911 GCF_947489045.1 Saccharicrinis aurantiacus | reverse complement strand
TAAGAAACCCTCTTTAAATATAGACATCATAGATAATGACCATATTAATAAGGCTGCTTAGATCGAACTCACGTTAAATAAGGAATAAAAAGCCTGGCAATAGGGCTTTTTCTTTATAATAATGTTTGTAGTTTAGTTTTAGTGAAAAATGCATCCTCGCGCTAGGTTGGGGGAGGTTTCAACGATTTTTATAATTGATTAGACGAATAGTAGATATGATTTTAAACGGAATAAAATATTTATTTTATAGCATATATAAAATTACCTCAATAAATTATGGTAAAGACGGAGGCAGAGACGCTGCCTTAATTATCGTAAGCGCTTTATTTTCATTAAATGCGTTTACTGTAGTTGGTTTAGTTGGTAAGTCGATATTCAATAAACAGGACATTAGTTTGATGACAATGTCTCTTATCTTTTTGATTTCATTACTATCCAGTTTTATGTTATTTTTTTATCGTAAGAAGTATAAAAGTATTATCCGATATTTTGAAGAGAAAAAGAAAAAAAGAATAATGGGCACATTGAAAATTCTAGCTTATATCAGTATTAGTTTAGGATTATTCATTATGGTAGTTTTAATGTAAATCAATTGATATATGGCTTTTATACTTAAGCTATATTCAACCAGTAAGAAATAAATTATCCATGCGACTATATACCTTATAAGATAAGCTTAATCTTTTCTAATTAAAAGATGTATAATCAGTACTATAAAGCATATTTAAATGAAGCGTTTTTATAAAGTAATAATAACTTTCCTAATATTAAGTGCAAGCATATCTTGTGACACTGGGTCTGACTTTGACCGTTTCTTGGAAAGTCATAAAATGATAGAGAAATTGAATTTAGATTGGGAACTTCTACACCAACTAGGATATGATGATCATATAATATACAGCTATGGATGTTCAGTGAGTGATACAATGTATTGGCTGGAATTTTCAAATATAGATTACAATATCAAATTTAGCAGACTTTGGTCTATAGTTGTAAAAGATGATACTTTACATAGGATAAGTTTTTATGATAATCTTGATACCTGTTTTTATTTTAAAGAGTTATACTGTAAGGATTATATTTTCAGGCCAAAAAATACTGAGACTAAAACATTTTTTTTAGGCAAAAAGAAGTATAATGAAATCTACAACATTCAAGAAAGTGAGTAAGATTACCTTGCTTATCCCTAAAGCTAGCGCGAGTTTGTAACTCGTGCTCCTATAAAGCACATAAGTTTATACAGTATCTCAAACATATGAGTTTTGTGCTATCTTAGCAAAAATGATAATATACATAATAAGCAAGTATAGCAGTGCAATAAAGATGCTAACGAATTTAGGTTATTAGATTTAAAAAAAAACTGTAGTCACGAGCTAAAAGTACTTATTATGATCTTCTTATTCCGATAGCAAATGAAACAAAAAAGCGTATTATGATTTTGAGAGATCCGTTGGAAGAACCTGGTATACAGGAAAATTTTAAGTTAACACACACATGTTATAATCATATTTTAGCTGTGTCATCATTTATATTTATCACCCTAATTCTAGGGGTAATACTTTTTTTTTATGATTTTAAGGTTGGGTTATGCATAACCTTTGTATTGTTTGTTCTGGCAGAATTAGTCCCTATATTATACTTACATATAACTTATTGGCAGGAGAATAAGGATGTTGAGTATGTGATAACTGATAAAGAAATTATTGTAATAAGAAATAGTAAAAAAGTAACTTATAATGATTATGATATAAAAAAAATTATAATATATAAATCGGCAAGTATGGATGCAGGAGGTATGCCGATTCTTTCCTTTGAGTCATATTTTTATGTAAAAGTTATAATAAATTCAGGTGAAGTATTGTTCTTAACACGGCTGCTTTCACCTAAAGTAGATATTATAATCGGGCAATTAAAAGGAGTTTTGATAGAACGAAAGAAGTTATGGTTCTCCAAGTTAAGTTATACTGAGGGTAACAACCATATAAAGTAAATCGTTCGGCATATGGCTCTGGCTACGTCGCATAATGTATAAGGCTTTTAGCCTGTAAACAAGAAAGCCGCATTTTGAAAGTGCGGCTTTTGTTGTTTCTGATAATTAGGGGAAAACTAGCTACGTCAAATTATCATATAAAAATAGCTGTTGTGATATAATTATTATATTGCGTGGGCTAGCGTACTATTTACAACCTTTATGAAGAAATATCTAAAAAGAACCTTATTGCTAATTGTGCTGATTCCATTTCTATTTCTTACTTATGAAATCATTCGTTCAAGAATTATTTTTGAGAGTACGAGAATGAAAAGTATTAGCATTGATACTGTTTTATATTCAAATATATTGAGCGATTTTCATCCTGGACCAGTTATATTCAATGATACATATTTAATAGAAAAGATAGATACTCTTATATCTTTTGAGATAAATGATAGAGCAGGTTTATTGTGGATTATATCAGATTTGCCTCATATAGGAGATTCTATTTCTTTTGTGAAGAGAGAACAAATAGAAGACCGAGAAGATGGTAGCTTTAATAACTATACTATTTCTAAAAAACCAGTTATAATGGTTTCCTACTATAAAGGGTATGCGGACCCAACAGGACAGTGTAACTTTATTTATTCATCAAGATTGAGAGAACAATCTTTATTTTCTAAAGATAATATTATGGTAAAAAAGGTAGTACTTGACTCTTCTCTTGAATTAAGAAATAGGAGAAATATACTTTCTTATCGGGTAGATTGTGGCATGGACACGGAGCTATATACATATTATAAAGATGGCTCTACGTATTGTATCTTTTTTCAATGATCTATTACCCCCCGCTCACCGTAACATCTAAACAATGTAAATCGTTCGGCGTATGCCTCTGGCTACGTCGCATAATGCATAAGGCGTTTAGCCTGTAAACAAGAAAGCCGCATTTTAAAAGTGCGGCTTTTGTTTTGTCTTAAACCTCTGCGGAGCAAAGCACTTGTTTTGTTGTTATTAGCCACTTGCCTATGTATTTAATGCTTCAATCCAATGCGAGTGGTATCACAAATCCGAGGTGGGATGGAGGATTCTGTTTATCGAAAAACTGGATTAACGAATAAGAAGTTTTCCTGTTACAGTCGTTTGTTCCTGAGTAATTTTATAAATGTATAAGCCGCGTGGTAAATAGCTAATATCAATGGGCTTGCCTGCTGTGTATTGGCTGTTTATTATAGCTTGGCCTGTGTAATTATACAAGTTTAAATGTAATGATGCACTTTTGTTAGGACAATGGATGGTGATGTAATGACTAGCAGGATTAGGAGAAACTTTAATCAACTCATCATACACGAAAGGCACGCTAGTAGCATGTTCAATAGCGGAATAATAATAGATATCTTCTCGATATTTTACGAGGTCATCTTCATGCTTGTTATAAGCATAGAGTTGGTTGGTTGTTAATTGATGGTGAAATGCGCTCGGCACGGTGTTTCTGTTTTTATATGGTAACAGCAAGTTATTGGCAGGCACCTCAAAATTATGCGCATAGGATTGTTCCTTAACTTCATCATAACCTTTATTGTCGTGATCCTCATAAACAACTGTCATGCCCGCAAGCATCTTGTTAATATTGTAATTGTAGGAAGTCGAATTCATTTTAACCCAATTGGTATTGGATTTACTAAAACATATGATCTGTCTAAGTAAATGATCTGTTCTGTCGTATAGATAATTGTACAAGAACTGAGGATTCCAGCTTTGAGTTTGCTTGCTCCAATATGATACACCTACACTTTCTCGTTGACCATCTTTATAGAGGTAAAATTTCTTTTGCGTACGTTCCCAGTGGGTTTCTGGTGCCATCCTTATTAATCGAACTTCTTCTTTAACCTGACCCGATTCGTAATAGTCAATACGAACTCTTTGCCTTGCTTCCCAAGTGTTTGAGCTAGGTTCCCAAATCAGTATTTCTTTTAATAAAAGTTCGCTATTGTATGAGTAGGTATATTTCTTCTCGTTATTCCAACCATCAGAATCCTTCCATTGGTAGTGTGTGTCCGTTACTAAAATACCTGAGCTTGTATAGGATGATACCTTCTTATCTACATTTTTCCAATTCTGCTTGGCTTCATCCCATTCATAATTTCTTGTTTCAGTTTCATTGCCATTAGTATCGTATAGGTAGGTTTGTTTGGTGTAGGGCTTATCCCAAGCAGAAGAAGATTCGTTAAAAACATACTGAACTACAGCATCAAGCTTAAAGCCATTGCCAATAAAGCTTTGCGTGTTTGTTGTATGCAGCAGCTCTGTAGGTTTTGAATAAATCAGTGTTTGCCCATTAGAAGGGTAAGTGAGTAATACGCCAATAGCTAGTATTAGTAGTTGTTTCATCATGACAATTAGTTTTAAATTGAAAATTCAAAACAACTTATTATCGTTAGTATAAAAGTTATCTGCAGATAATAATTGATTGAATTGACAACTTTTAACCTTGCCTTTTTAAGCGCTTACTTTTTTCTTTGCTGTATTGTTGCGGCGTCATGTTTAAATAGCTGGCAATGTATTTATCAGGTGTATTTGCTAGTAAGTAATCAGAGCGTTGGATGATCTCATGAAATAGTTGAAGCCTTTTTTCGGCACTTCGGTATTGAAGCATCAACATTCTGTTTTCACGATCCAGCAAAATGTGCTCATGTACTTTATAAAGTAGGTAGCAAATAGCTGCATCACTTTTAACCAGTTCATCAATATCTTGTTTTCTGATGGATAGCACTTCCACATCCGTAAGTGCTTCATGAACTTCCAGAGAAGGGGATGATTCAATGTAGCTCTTTAGGCTGTTGAAGCCTAATCTGGCTGGGGTGATATTGATGGTTATGATGGCATCCTCATCATACATGAATTGGTGCACAACGCCTTTGGTAACGATATTGGCATAACATTCAATATCGCCTTCTTTGGTTATTACCTCACCTTTTTTGAAGATGCGTTTTATAAACGATTGGCTTATGGTATGAATTAGTTCATCACTAATGCTTGTGGAACTTGAAAAGAAATCTTTTAAAATACAAAGGTCATTTGACGTAATAAGTTTGGTCATTTTAAAACAACATTAATGTTGTACAAAAATAATTCAATAGGTGTTGAAAAACAACAAAGGTGCAGTATGAATATTCTTTACTGAACGACATTGAGCGCGAACTTTCAGCTCGTGCTTCTATAAGCACATAAGTCTTGCAGTATCTAAAACATATGAGTTTTGTCTATCTTAGCAAAAAATAATATACATAATAGCCTATTACCGCAGTTTAGCAAAGATGCTAACGAGTTTATGTTATTGAAGTTGAAAAAACTGTAGTCACGAGCTAAAAGCTCGCGCTAGCATGGGGGGATATGGGCTTGAAATAAGAACATTTATTGATCCTAATGGTGTTGTAAAAAGTATTAATAGTTGGGTAATAACGCCAGGTACAGATTTAAGAAATATTCAAAAATGTTGTATGGTACTAAGTAAAGAAGTTTTATATAATAAGCAAAAGTCATTGCTATGTGATTTTTATAATAGTGAAATAAATAATGAGCCAAGAATAATATATGAACTGGAAGAAGTTCAAAAACAGCTGATTCAAAGAAGTGCTGATATAAAAGATATATTACTGTACTCGCTTGTTTTAATGAGTGATTGTATTGCTGATTTTGATAAAGTTCTTGAACTTACAGATGATTTCAAGAGTAATTATAGAATATTCTTAATAAGACAATATATCTTTGAAAATATATTCGGGGAAGAATCAATAGGAAGAACTCCAATATTAGTAGATAGTTCAGGTGCTGACGCTCGTGAATTATCTGCGATATGTTATTTTCAAGCTACTTACACTGCTTGTCTAGAGCAAAAAGAACGATATCTCATGAAATCGTTAGAATATTGGAACTATAATTTAATGTCATTAATTAAGCTAGAGCATCTAAACTTTGGGAACTCTAATAAAAATAAGGTCACATTTGGTACAATAAGGTCTATTGTGTATAAGATTAACAACATAAGTCACATGAATAAAGAGTTAATATTTAAAGTATTTCTATATTCTAAAATATTAGGTGTTTACAGACCTCTTTCTAATTTAAATGCAATTGAGAATATGTATTTTCCCCGCTAATGCCCCCCCGCTAGTGCGCCCCAAGCTAGCGCGAGTTTATAACTCGTGCTTCTAGCACATAAGTCTTGCAGTATCTAAAACATATGAGTTTTGTGCTATCTTAGCAAAAATTATATACATAATAGTCTAGTACCGCAGTGTAAGAAAGATGCTAAGGAAATTAGGTTATTGAAGTTGAAAAAAACTTTAGTCACGAGCTAAAAGTTCGCGCTAGCATGGGGCTAGAAATTATTAGGCTAGGCAGTGGAAGGCAAACCGAAATTAAAATAATGGAAAAATATTTTATATATGGCTATTATCACATCTATGGAGTTAGACCTCCCGGTAACCCAATATTTAGATAAAAAAACAAATTGAATATGAAGTTTGGAATTGCAAATTATATAGACGAAGAAATTGAAGAAAAAACAGGTTGTATTAATAAATTATCTAATGATTTAGACTCTTTCTTAGAGAAAAAAAAATATTCAAAAGAAATAGATGAAGTTTATTTTGGATTTATTAGTGTTGGTGAAGATGGTAAATTTTTCTTCAAGCCAAAGAAGCCGCGTTTAAGCAAAAAGGATAAGACTTTTCAATTTGAACACTCATTTGAGATTGATGAGGTAAAAAGATACGATAAAAAAGAACTGTTCGCTGTGATATTTGATAAACTTTTGGAAATGCCAAAGCTCTTACCCCAAAGGGTGTCAGACTTTAAAGCAGAAGAATATGAAAAAGACTTAAATGAGTTTAAAGACCAATATTTACAACCGTAAATAATACAATCGCTAAATAAAAAGCACCCACGCTGCCGCGAGATCAATATCATTAAGTTATTGCATAAAGCTCCCAAGCTAGCGCTGGTCTGCCTGTGTGGCACTATTGTTCTTATCTGATGCACTTAAAATCATTACATGATCAATTAAAACCAATTGTCCCTTGAATAGATTATCTATGGATTATTTACAGAATGCTAACGGAATACAAACAAATAAGTTAGTTAAGAAAAGTATTTTAAAGAATATTTTCATATCACCACTATTTTATATTGTATGCTTAATACTTGTGTATTTTAGTGATCGCAATGACATGGATTTCTTTTATATTGCTTTATGTTTTACCGTATTATTTGCATTATCATTTAATATTTTTTTTCCAATATTTTTGGCAAAAAAACACAATAGGATTGTATCTAGAATATATTCGGAGGAAGAAAAATTACATTTTGAAACTTTAGGTATATTATGCTTGAAACCGAAAATAATTAGCCTTTCTATCGACAAGATATCTGTTAGTAAAACTGAATTTGATTGGATAATATCGAAGAAGGATACTAATAAAATGGGTTGTATTATAAGATATAATTATGGAGAAGAGATATATTTAATCAAGGAATTCTTTGAAAAATATAATCTAATTGTTGAAAATATATCCCCCCAAGCTAGCGCGAGTTTGTAACTCGTGCTTCTAGCACATAAGTCTTACAGTATCTAAAACACATGAGTTTTGTGTTATCTTAGCAAAAAAAAATATACATAATAACTTAGTACCGCAGTGCAACAAAGATGCTAACGAGTTTAGGTTGTTGAGGTTAAAAAAAACTGTAATCACGAGCTAAAAGCTCGCGCTAGCCTGGGGTGACTTTTCTAAACATGCAGTCCAGATAAGAGAGGATTTAAATATTCCAGATGACTGGATAACAAAAACATCAGGTAAGGATGGAGGAGTAAGGTTCATTGATCCAAATAATTCCGCTAATAATGTTAGAGTTATGCCAGGTAGGACTAGTAGTCAATGGTCTAATTCTCAAAAACCTTATGTTGTTAGATATAAGAATGGTTCTCCAGTGGATATGTTTGGACGACCTATTATAAATAAAACTGGGCATGGGCAAAATAAATCCGGAGATTTACATGTTCCATTAAATTTATTTGATTTTTAAATATGAAAAATAAGAAAGGTATAATATTGGATATCTTAAGCAAGATTGCTGATACAAATTTTCAAAAAAAAGTCTGGGTTGATCAAGAGTATTGGGATCCGATCTTAAATTTTGGAGAAGCAGTTAATACCTTGGAGGACTATTTCTTTTTCGAAGAAATACAAAATGGTGCAATAAATTCAACTAACCTTTCACTTAATGAAGAATTATTATGGTTCTCAAAAGAATTAATGAAATATGATGAACCTTCAGATCCCTCATATATGTTAAAAGATGAAAAGTGGTTAAATATATGTGAAAAAGCTACTTATTTAAAAGAAGCATTAAAGTTGATAGATTTTTAGTTGAAAGCCCCCAGACCCTCATATACAAGCACCTGAGAATGCTTTAAACTATAACCGATTTGCGTATTGCTTTAATAATCCACTTATTTATACTGACCCCGCTCACCGTAACATCTAAACAATGTAAATCGTTCGGCGTATGCCTCTGGCTACGTCGCTACACATAAGGCTTCTAGCCTGTAAACAACAAAGCCGCATTTTAAAAGTGCGGCTTTTGTTTTAAACTCTCTCACAAGCCTTGTTAGTAGTAAAAAAACATAGGAGAAGCACCTCGCAGCACTTGCAACATACTTTTGAATGTAGGTTTTGTACTTCGCAATACTTGCGAGGTCTATTTTGAACGTTCTTAAGTTACTCGCAACACTTGTTAAATGATTTTCTAAGGTTCAAAAGTAGCTTGCAACACCTGCAACATACTTTTGAATGTAGGTTTTGTATTTTGCAATACTTGCGAGGTCTATTTTGAACGTTCTTAAGTTACTCGCAACACTTGTTAAATGATTTTCTAAGGTTCAAAAGTAGCTTGCAACACCTGCAAGGAGCCTATTAAACATTGGCTTTGGTACTTGCAAGGCTTGCGAGCTCCTTAGGCAACGTTCTTACAGGTGGTTTCATGCATTGCGAAGTGCTTTTGCTTTTAAGAGCAATAGACTAGCCATATTAGTTACCTACCTATGCCACACACATTGAGTAACATTAACAAGCTGCAGACTCTCTCGTCTAGCTCGTGCTGGCGACTGTTTGGTATTTTTAATTAGAAGCACGAAGTACCAAATGCGGCCAACGGGCTTTTTGTATACCTTTTGCGCCTTTAGATTCCTTCGTTCCTTGGAATGACGAGGCGTAAAAAGTACATAATGGCTATACGGTATTGCGTCCTTGGTGCGCAGGAAGCAATCTCAAGGCGTGCTGCAAATCATCTTGATACCCCTGTTGGCTCCCCGCTGCCTCAAGATTACATCTTGTGGTTTGTAGTGGTGGCATGAAATAGTTTGAGTACTTTACTTTGCGCCTCGTCATTCCTTCGTTCCTTGGAATGACGAGGCGCAAAAAGTACATTATTGCTATACGGTATTGCGTCCTTGGTGCGCAGGAAGCAATCTCAAGGCGTGCTGTAAATCATCTTGATATCCCTGTTGGCTCCCCGCTGCCTCAAGATTGCATCTTGTGGTTTGTAGTGGTGGCATGAAATAGTTTGAGTGCTTTACTTTGCGCCTTTAGATTCCTTCGTTCCTCGAATGACGAGGCGTAAAAAGTACATTATTGCTATACGGTATTGCGTCCTTGCGACGAAGGAAGCAATCTCAAGGCGTGCTGCAAATCATCTTGATACCCCTGTTGGCTCCCCGTTGCCTCAAGATTACATCTTGTGGTTTGTAGTGGTGGCATGAAATAGTTTGAGTGCTTTACTTTGCGCCTTGAGATTCCTTCGTTCCTACCAATGACAGCTTTATATTTTATCTGCAAAGTTGATGACTTTAAGGTTTAATTCTGCGGCTAATCGATTCACC
>NZ_CANLCN010000037.1:0-11818 GCF_947489045.1 Saccharicrinis aurantiacus | reverse complement strand
AAATGGCTTTACTACTTGTCTTGAGATTGCCGCGTGCCTCGCGATGACGCAATATCGAATAGCAATAATGTACTTTTGCGCCTCATCATGATGAGGCACTTAGGTAATATCCGCTTAAGCCCTTGTATTCAAATACTGCTCCCTAATTACACAAACGAAGCCACCAATAACGAAAACAGGCCTAAAGCAAAGCCTGCATAAACTTGTTTGGGATTGTGTGCATTCAATTTTAAACGTGCGGTACCAATTAATCCGGCAACAAACACACAAAAGGTAAGCATCACCAAGGTATTTACACCATACTTTAAACTAATTGCCAATAGCGCACCAACAACACCGCCAACACCCACCATGTGAATGCTGATTTTCCAAAACAAGGTAATTAGCAAAGCACAAACAACCGCCGTTAGCGTACCACTATAAAAACTAGCAATAAACGAAGGCAACTGAAAACGCGTTAAAAACAAATACCCCAATGCAAAGAAAAACGAAGTGGTAATTAAAGGAATAATGCGCTCCTTGGGTTTCTCCATTTGTATGGATTTGATGACGCCCAACTGATAAAAAAGCGGCATAATACTTAGGGGCAACACAAAGGTGCTCACAAAAATAACCAGCGTAATATACTTACGGTATTCAAAAGGAATATAGGTTATATGACTATTTAAACTAAAAATAACCAACAAACCTAGTGTTGGCATTAGTAGCGGATGAAATAGTGTTGAGATAATCTTAGCTAGCTTTATCAAAATAGAATTGTTGTGGTGCATTAGTATTAGTTTGATTATAACTCTTTACGCAAGCGTGCTACCGGTATATTCAATTGCTCACGATATTTAGCCACAGTACGACGCGCAATATTATACGATTTCTCTTTTAATATCTGCGAAAGCTTTTCATCAGTAAGCGGTTTCTTTTTGTTCTCGGCATCAATACAATCTTGCAATATTTTCTTAATCTCACGGGTAGATACCTCTTCGCCATCATCGTTCTGTAAACCTTCAGAGAAGAAATACTTTAGCGGAAATATACCAAAGTGCGTTTGAATATACTTACTATTGGATACACGCGATATGGTTGAAATATCCAAGTTGGTAATTTCAGCAATATCTTTTAATATCATTGGGCGCAACTTGGTTTCATCGCCATCTAAGAAATACTCTTTCTGATAGGCCAAAATTGCATTCATCGTGTGCATAAGCGTATTTTGGCGCTGCTTAATGGCATCAATAAACCATTTGGCCGAATCGAGCTTTTGCTTCACAAACATTACCGCATCCTTCTTGTCCTTGGATTGGTTCTTTTTATTGGCCGAATAATCCTGAAGCATCTCAGAATAAGTCTGACTAATTCTCAGTTCAGGCACATTACGGTTGTTTAGTGATAGCTCGGGCGTATCATCCTTATACTCTAAAATAAAATCCGGAATAATATGTTGCACTGTTTTGTGCATCGGGTTACTGTAGCTGCTTCCTGGCTTTGGATTTAGCTTTAGTATTTCCTCTAGAGCATCGCGCACATCCTCCTCCTCTAAACTAAGTCGCTTGGTAATTTTATCGTAATGCTTACGCGTAAACTCTTCAAAATGGTACTTAATAATATTATAGGCATCATTTACCGATGGAAAGGTTTTATCCTTTTTCTCCAATTGCAGAATCAAGCACTCTTGTAAATTACGCGCCGCCACACCCGGTGGTTCAAAATCTTGCACTACCTTAAGCACGTCGAGGGCTTCTTTTTCTTCAAACTCAATATTCTGACTAAAGGCAATGTCATCAATAATTTCATCAATTTCTCTGCGCAAATAACCATCCTCATCCACATTACCAATAATGTGCTCTGCCATTAAACGCTGCTTATCATCGAGTATTCTTAAACCAAGCTGATCTATTAAATGCTCGTGAAAAGAAGCTCCATCTGAAAATGGAATATCGTCGTGTTTATCGTCTTTTGAGAAATTACGAGATTGTAGTTTGTATGAGGGAACATCTTCGTTTTGAATATAATCTTCTATCGATAACTCATCCTTATCGTTATTGACTTCTCTATCGTTTTCCTCCGGGTTATCCGGATTATCTCTTCTTTCTCCTTCTAATTCTAAAACAGGATTCTCCTCAATCTCCTTCTTTATGCGTTGCTCCAATTGAGCCGCAGGAACCTCCAGCAGCTTTATCACCTGTATTTGAAGTGGCGATAACTTTTGTAGCAATTTTTGCTGTAAACTCTGTTTTAACATATGATAGAATTAAACGGTTTATGCCTCTATTAATTTCTGGCCAAGAGAAGGTCTCTACTATTATAACTGTATTTGCATTGTATAGTTTGATTTTATTTGAATAAAATAAACCAATTAGAAGCTATATCAACAGGCCTGAAATACCATCGATTATTAATGGTACCAAGCAAAAATACAGATAAATAAGTGAATTGCACAGCTTGCCTTTATTAAAATTTGTTATTTGAGTGTTTAATAAAGTTAAATGGTTCGATTTTTGTTACAAAAAAAGCCATCCCTGCAATAGAGATGGCTATTATTTTAGTTCATGAATATCTAGTCAGAAGTCAGTAGTGTGGGCTATTTAAAACCAAACTACTCTCTAAAAAATCCCAATGAAGTATTGTTATTAAAACTCAGCGTTATTAGGCGTACGAGGGAAAGGAATTACGTCTCTAATATTACCCATACCTGTTACAAATAACATTAAACGCTCAAAACCTAATCCGAATCCACTATGTGGTACCGATCCGAATTTACGTGTATCTAAATACCAGCTCATTTCTTCTTCTGGTAAATCCATAGCACGCATTCTTTCTAATAACTTATCGTAGCTTTCTTCACGTTGCGAACCACCAATGATTTCACCAATTTGCGGGAATAAAACATCCATCGCCTTAACGGTTTTACCATCGTCGCTTTGCTTCATATAAAAGGCTTTAATCGACATTGGGTAATCTGTTAAAATAACTGGCTTCTTAAAGTGCTTCTCAACTAGGTAACGCTCGTGCTCCGATTGTAGGTCACTTCCAAATCCTTTCAATTCGTATTGGAATTTACCTTTCTTATGAGGCTTCGATTGCATTAAAATATCAATAGCCTCAGTATACGTTAAACGGATATAATCGTTATCAACAACAAAACGTAATTTCTCAATGAGTTCCATTGATTGGTCTGCTGCCTTTTTACCTTTTTCTTCTTCTTGTAAACGCTTGCTTAAGAATTCTAAATCTTCCATGCAATTTTCAAGTGCATAGTTTAATAAGTATTTAGTGAATTCTTCAGCTAAATCCATATTATCGTCTAAATCATAGAATGCCATTTCCGGTTCTATCATCCAAAACTCAGCAAGGTGACGCGTTGTGTTTGAATTTTCAGCTCTAAATGTTGGTCCGAAAGTATAAATCTCAGACATAGCTAAGGCTGCTAACTCCCCTTCTAACTGACCCGATACGGTTAAGTTAGTGGCTTTACCAAAAAAGTCTTTGCTATAATCAACATCACCCTCTTCAGTTTTAGGGGCATTGTTAATATCCATTGTGGTAACCTTAAACATTTCACCAGCACCCTCAGCATCAGAAGCTGTAATAATAGGCGTATGAATATTTAAGAATCCTTTTTCTGAAAAGAAACTATGTACTGCAAATATCATGGCATGACGCACACGTGCAATAGCACCAAAAGTATTGGTTCTAAAACGTAGGTGAGCAATCTCTCTTAAGAATTCTAAAGAGTGTTTCTTTGGCTGCAATGGATATTCATCGGCATTACAATCGCCAACTACTTCAATCTCTGTTGCCTGAATTTCTACTGATTGTCCTTTACCCGCTGATTCCTTTAATGTACCATTTACTGAAATAGCAGATCCGGTGGTAATTCTTTTAATTAGCTCCTCATCAAACTGAGTTACATCGGCTACAATCTGTAAATTATGAATAGATGAACCATCGTTAAGCGCTATAAAATTGACGAATTTATTTCCTCTACGGGTTCTTACCCATCCTTTTACATTTACTGTTTTTTCGTATTCGGCTGAAGCCAGAATATCCTTGATCTTGGTTCTTTTAATCTGTTCCATTATGATTGACATTATTTTAGGGGCGTAAAATTAATGATTTGTTTGAGATTAGGTACTTGAAATGCCAAACAAAACATAACAATAGTCAGATTTTTGTTACTTTTTGTCACTTACAGATGGTATTACCTCTTTAATGATACATTTAATTCGGACTTTTACACAAAATATTCAGACAGGGGACTTGTAAAAAGGCTTTTCACAAGATGGTCTTTTTACTATCTTGCGCACAAAATATATAGCTATGCACGATGATTTAAAGAAAGCGATAGAAGTACTTCAGAACGGAGGACTGATTCTATACCCAACAGATACTGTTTGGGGCATTGGTTGTGATGCTACTAACCCTGATGCGGTTAAAAAAATATACGACCTAAAACAACGTGAAGACTCAAAAAGCATGTTGGTGTTATTGGATAGTGATGCCAAATTACCATCGTACATGCAGGAGGTACCCGAAATGGCTTATGATTTAATTGAGCTTAGTGAGAAACCAATTACAATTATATTTCCTGGGGCTAAAAATTTAGCTAATAACTTAATTAGCGAAGACGGAACAATTGGGATTAGAGTAAGCTCTGAGCAATTTTCGCAACAGCTTTGTGCTCGATTTAAAAAGCCTATTGTATCTACATCGGCCAATATTAATGGCGAAGATTCGCCTCAAAACTTTGGCCAAATATCTGAAGACATTAAGGCAGGCGTAGATTACGTTGTTGGCTTCCGCCAAGATGAAACTTCAAATCCGCCACCATCAAGCATCATGAAATTAGGTGTTGACGGCCAAATTCAAATTATCCGCGAATAGCCCGTGCAACGAGGGCGATTTATTTATACAATGGATATTTTATAAGATGCTTTGATATGAGCGCGTTACTGGCAAACATTACCGTATTAATTGACTATTAACGTTGCATATTGGAGCGTTTATAACTTATCATTTAACACTTCTAACTAATTTAACTAACAGCAAATGATTTTTCATCAAGAAACACCCATACAATTACGCTTTAACGATTTAGATTCGTTTGGACATGTGAATAATACTACTATTCAGGAGTATTTTGATTTAGGACGAATCTTCTATTTCCGCAAGGTATTCGGTGAGCCAATTGATTGGGATAACTTTCAGGCAATTGTAGCTTCTATTAAAACGGACTTTATGGCGCCTGTGTTTTTAAACGATCAGTTGGTAGTTAAAACCAAGATTACTAAAATTGGCAACAAAAGCATTCAGCTAAGTCAACAATTGGTGGAAGGTGAAAAAGTAATAAAAGCAACGTGTGATTCTGTAATGGTAGGCTTCAATCCGAAAACACAATCTTCAATTGAAATCAGCGACAAGTGGCGCAAACAAATAAAAGCCTTAGAAACAGACTTAGAAGAATAGGTGAATGCTAAACCAGGCACAGCTTCAATACTATTTTTCTTTTACAGAGTAAGCATCTCTAAACTCTTTAATTTCGCTTACTTTTTTATCCTTATTATTTACCCAAACCTTATCTGGCTTTCCTTTGGCTTTTACCTCCTGAGGTAATTCTATAGGAATCAGATCAGGATTATAAAAGAAAGCCCCTTTACCAATCTCCACTATGTTACGAGGCAAATCAACTTCCTCCAACTTATTATAGGAGAAGGTTGCTGCTCCAATACGTTCTAGCTTCTTATTTAATTTCAGAACCAATAGTTGGTTGTACATAAAGGCATTATCCTTAACCTCCATCACCGTTTTAGGAAGTACTACCCTTTGTATTTTGTTTTTATAAAAAGCATAATCGCCAATACTGACCAAGGATTCGTTAAGGTAAAGTTTCCAAATTTTATTTTTGGCAAAAGCCCATTCCTCAATGTGGGTAACTGAATTCGGTATTCTAATACTATCCAATTCATTGTATTTAAATACCCCCGTTTCAAGTCGCTGAATGTTGGGTGGCAGTACTACTGAAGTTATTTTATTCCAAGCAAAAGCCTCTACCCCTATTTTTGTAATTTCGGAGCTTAAAGCTAAGCTATCAATGGCATTTTTACTAAAGGCATATTCTTCAATTGTAGTAACAGAATTACCCATCACCACTTGCTTTAATCCACCATCGGCGAAAGCCTCTTTACCAATAACCTTAATAGGAATTTGCTTACCCTCAATGCTAAAGTAATCGGGTATAATAATGTGGGTTAATACTCTACGATAGTTTGTAATGGTACCTGTTTCAATATCAAAACCTACATCGCTTGGTATTAAAGTATGCTCTTTTATTTGGGTTTGAGCACTTAATTGTAGTGAAACTAAAACTCCAACCAGTACCGCAACTAATGCTATCTTCATATATTACTCTTCAGGTATTTCAAAATCAATATCTTCTTCATCCTCATCTAAGAAAACATCAATTAATCCTTCCGGAAGATCCATATTAATGATTTTATTATCCTCATCTATTGATAAAATAAAATCAGGATTGATTGGAATTAGAACTTCGTTTCCATCGGCATCAATCTCAAAAAGTGGGTTGTTTGTTATTTCTTGCACTCCTGAAATAACTCCAACATTACCCTTAACTGCATCGTTTACTGTAAATCCAACCAAAGCAGCAGAGGGTTTTTCCTCATTAATGAGCATTTCCGTAGTTAAAACATAAATATCTGTTTCGGCCAGTTTACGAACTTTATCCTCTGTATCAACATCAGCTAGCTTTACCAAAACGTATTTATTACTTTTATCGCGAATGCTTTCGATATAAAAAGGCACCAGACCGTCTTCAATATCAAGCAGTAAAAATTCCGATTCAAAATCACCGGCATAAATACCTTCTTCTAACGATATTGAAATCTCGCCTTTAACCCCGTGAGGCTTTGCTAATACACCAATCTTTGTGCAGTCTGTTTTATTAATCATGCGCTTTTTATTTATGTAGCAAAATTAACAAAATTAATCGGAAGCAGCCCCGACATGTTGGCGGAGAATGCCATCTTTAATTTGAATCATTTATCTTTACAATAAATACTATTCTCTATGACATTCCGCGAAAAGATATTTGAAATCATATTTAAATCAGATACACCCAAGGCAAAGGCCTTTGATATCCTATTAATTCTGCTAATTACCTTCAGTATTATTGTAGTAATGCTTGAGAGTATTCCTGGTAAATCGGTTAACTTCTATGCTGTACTAAATGAGGTTGAATGGATTGTTGGCTTAATATTCATCGGAGAATATTTAGTACGCTTAATTGTATCGCCTAAACCCCTAAAGTATGCCCTAAGCTTTTATGGAGTAATAGATTTACTGACAATATTACCTACAGTATTAGTATTTGTTTATACTGATAGTCATGCCCTTTTAGTATTACGCTCGTTACGTTTACTCCGAGTTTTTAGAGTTTTAAAACTAACCCGATATATAAAAGAAGCCGCTGTTATATACAGCGCGCTAAAATCGAGCAGTCGGAAAATTGGTGTTTTTTTATTTGCCATAGTAATCATAGTAACCATCCTTGGTACACTTATGTACTTGATAGAAGGCAATGCAGATAGTGGCTTTATAAGCATTCCCATAAGTATCTATTGGGCTATTGTTACACTTACTACTGTGGGCTATGGCGATATTGCCCCGGTAACGGCTTTGGGACAGTTTGTATCAAGTTTTATTATGATTTTAGGTTATGCCATTATCGCCGTACCCACCGGAATTGTAACGGCAGAGCTTACAAGACCTGTAAAAAATGCACCGACTTGTTCAAACTGCAAAGATCAAGACCATAAAGAAGATGCTAAGTATTGCAAAAGTTGCGGAACTGCTTTATAGCTTATCGAGATCAGTTAAAGTTGTGTTAAGGCGCTTCACTTTTTCCTTTCGGCACAAAAAGTATAGTAACTTTGCTATTGTGATAAAACCCACTCTATACACATTGTTATTTCTGATACTGTCAGTAAATGCCATTGCTCAATCGGATACTACTTCGATTAGAGTAGCTATGCGCCTGCTCGATACTGAAAATAACAAACCCATTGCGAATGCCCAAACCATCAGCTATATGAGCCAACACCATTTTGTAACTAACGAAGATGGCGTTATAATATATAGTTTCCCTATGGGTGATTCTTTACGAGTATTTGGTATGGGATACGAAGCACTTACGCTGCAGGTAAGTGATTTTATTGGAGTTGATTCTATTGTAGATATAATGCTAACCAGACGGACTTATATGATACAAGGTGTTGATGTTGGCGGAACCGATATGCATTTACACCTACCCGATGATATTAAACTAGGGAAGAATGAAGATTTAGCTCCTGCCCCACTTCGCAACGATGGTTTTAGTGGTAAACCTCCACTAATTGCAGCAGTAGTAAGCCCGGCTAGCTATATTTTTTACCATACCAGCAAAAGTGAAAAAAGAAAACGCAACATGCGAGCTGAACTAGCAAAACATGAACAGCAAGAAATAGTAGATGAATTTTATAATGCTGAGGTAATAAAAGAGATTTCAGCATATGAAGGAGACACACTGAACAGTTTCATTATTTATTGCAATACCCACCTAACGATAACATCCAGAACTAATCCGTTAATAGTAAAGCAACTCATTTTAGATGCAAAGGAGGAATTTGAGAAGAGGGAATAAGATGAAGAAAATATATCTGATTATATCATTATTGGCAATATTTGCCATAAGCAAGGCACAAGAGTTTGAAAAAATGCGCTTCAGCGGATATATAGGGGAGCAGTTTAAGAATAAGGCTGTTCAGTATGGAGCCATAAAAAATGTACAAACAGGAGAAGTTGCATTAAGTGATTTTGATGGTGCTTTTTCGATTTCGGGAACCGTTGGAGATACGCTTAAATTCCGTTGCATGGGCTACAAAGCCACCGAATGGGTAATACCTGGTATTTGGACCACAATGGATGATACCATTAAATTAAAAGTGAATACAAATATTTATGCACTTGATGAAATAGAGGTAGTACGCTACTACTCTTATGCACATTTTAAGCAAGCCTTTAAAGATCTTCGAATTGAAGAAACTGAAGCAGACAAGGTGAAAGAGATGGTTAATAACTGGGATTTCTCTGAAGCTATTGCCATGGGAAAAGCTAATGCTAAAATGAATCAAGGAACTCTTGGACTAACCCTGTCTGCAGGAGGTAAAGATAAAGTTGCTCAAAAACGTGAAGAAATTAAGCAACTAGAACGATTAGCCGATGAGTCTGCCGAATTTATAAAACTCACTTCGCGGAAGAATGTAAAATCATTAACTGGATACGATGGCACCTGTCTCGATTCGTTTATGGTATATCTTAATTCAAATTATAAGATGGAATATACCATGCCTCAATACGATTTATTAGCCACTATTGTGGCTGCGGCCGATAATTTTGAGTTTACAAAAGGAGATGCACCATGGTACCAACGTTTAATCGATTAGCTCTTCAGCAAAGGCATTAAAATTGATACCTGAAAAATTCCCCGAACTCATAAACAGCAGGTTTTTATTTTGCCAATCTATTTTCTTTATTTCGGCTTGCATTAATTCAGTATCTGTGTAAACTTCAACATTATCACTGGCAAAAGCCTTCTGTACTTCTTCCTTTGTAATGTCATCCAATTGCTTGTGCTTAATTACTTCTGGATTAAAGAAAACCAATGCACGATCTGCAAACTTCATCGTATTCTCGTACTGAGGTAAAAAATCCTTATTCAAACTACTAAAAGTATGCAGCTCCATACAGGCAATCAACTTACGATTGGTAAATTGTTTTTTTACGGCTTCGGTAGTAGCTTTTAGTTTTGATGGCGAATGCGCAAAATCAAGATATATGGCAGTTTCTCTATTTTTCTTTAGAGTCTGAAGTCGTTTAGCAGCACCTGCAAAGCTAGCAATAGCATCGAAAAACTGATCTTCATTAATACCCAGTTGCCCACAAACCAAACGTGCGCCATTTAGGTTTTGTAAATTATGCTCCCCAAAAATATTTAACTCATAATTTTTATCATTAATACATACCTGCGTTTCTCCATCCTTAATGGTATGCTCTAAAGTATCGTATGGGAGCGACTTTATACTCTCAGGTAATTTCGTGCAAATTTTGTTTAACTCCGGATCCTTAGTATACCAAACCAAAGAACCATTCTCTTGAATTGAATCAGCAAATATTTTAAACTGCTCAACATACATAGTCCAAGTTGGAAAAACATTAATATGATCCCAAGCTACTCCTGTTAACAAGGCAACATGAGGTTTATACCAATGAAACTTTGGTCGCAAATCTATAGGTGACGATAAATATTCATCCCCTTCAAAAATAGCAATAGGTGCACTATGCGATAGTTTTACCATAGTTTCGAAGCCTTCAACCTGGGCACCTACCATGTAATCAAAATCAAAATCCAAGGTTTTAAGCACATGCATTATCATGGATGTGATTGTGGTTTTGCCATGACTCCCACCTATCACCACACGCTTTTTATCCTTGCATTGCTCATATAAATATTCAGGGTATGAGTATACTTTTAGGTTCAACTCTTGAGCTTTCAATAATTCAGGATTATCTATTCGGGCATGCATCCCTAAAATAATTACATCAATATCAGCATTTATCTTTTCAGGAAACCAACCATATTCATTGGGTAATAAACCATGCTTTTTAAGACGACTTTTTGATGGATCAAAAATCTCATCATCCGAACCAGTTACTTTATATCCTTTACTGTGAAGAGCAATGGCTAAATTATGCATGGCAGCGCCACCAATAGCTATAAAATGAATATGCATCATAAATCTGTTTGAAAGCCTCCTAAATAGAGCCTTATAAATTAACTATATTTGTATACCAACGAAAGTAATAACAATCTGATCGATATTAAATATTATATGAATAAAAATAAACCAACAATAAAAAAAGCATTACCATACTACCCAGTTTTATTGGCTGCTATTATTTTCGGCTTAACACAACTATTCAAAAACAAACCTACATTTACTGAAACTATATATTCGCAAAGTATATACCCAATTATTGCTAAGCTATTATCCGTATTATCCTTTCATATTCCATTCTCGTTAAGCGATACCTTATATATAGCAATCATACTATCCATCTTGGTTCTCATCATCTTGGTTTGTATCAAGCGTATTAAATTCTCTTATTTTGCAAAACGTATTACCCAAATCATTAGCCTTACTTATAGCCTATTCTATATTTTATGGGGCTTTAACTACTACAGAGTACCTTTAGATAAAAGAATAGAAATAAAAAACAGGCCTGCCAACACTGAAGAATTTATCGAAGTATTTCAGGAGGTAATTAAACACACAAACAATAGTTATATAGAATTTGATAGTTTAAACCAAAAATCACTCAATTTAGATATTGAGAAATCCTATGAGCAATTATCCGATTATCTTGGTATAAGCTATTCTTTAAACCAAAGACGCATAAAAAACATCACCTTCAGTAATTTCTTTGCTAAAGCAACAATATTAGGTTACTACGGCCCATTCTTTAGTGAAGTACACATTAATAAACATCTCTCAGATTGGGATATCCCCATTGTTATTGCGCATGAAAAAGCACATCAGTTTGGTATAACTAGCGAAGCTGAAGCCAACTTCTATGGTTGTGTGGCCACTTTAAATTGTGATAATAAGTATGCAAATTATAGCGCTTGGTTGTTTATATTAACGTGAGTTCGATCTAAGCAGCCTTATTAATATGGTCATTATCTATGATGTCTATATTTAAAGAGGGTTTC
>NZ_CANLCN010000036.1:0-12887 GCF_947489045.1 Saccharicrinis aurantiacus | reverse complement strand
AATAATTGTGTGCTTAATTCGGACATACTGCAAAACTATGTACTTTTTACTTCAGACCCAACTTTTGCCGGTGATCCGAAAAGGGCAATTGGAAGCTGTTGACATGTACACCGGAGATAGATACACACAACATAGTACAGGTGTACGAGATGGAGCTGATGGTTTTAAGGAGTTTTTTATGGGCTTTTTGAAAAGGACAAAGATTCGCGATATCCAAATCATCAGAGGTATTGAAGATGACAATTATGTGTTTGTTCATGCTTATCAGGATATTGATAATGGAGTTGCCAAATGGATTACCACTGATTTATTTGATATGGATTCTGAAGACAAAACTGTTGAACATTGGGATTCTATAGCTGCATACAAAGCACCATCTGAAACCGCCTCGGGAAACGACATGGTATTAGGTAATTTTGAGCTAAAGGACTTAGATAAAACTGAAGAAAACAAAGCTTTAATTCGTAATTACATTGTGGATGTGTTTCAGAATGGAAATCTTAATTACCTCAATAAGTATATCTCAACAGAAGGCCTCATTCAACACAACCCTCTTATTGATAATGGTGTTGACGCTTTTTCTGAATATATTACTGAGCATAAAGTATACTACAATTTTGTTTTCAATGTAATAGGGCAAGGCGATCATGTAGTTTCTTTATCAAAAGTAACAATTGACAGAAAAGAGCATTGTGTTTTTGATATTTATAGAATGAAGAACGGTAAAATTGTAGAACACTGGGACAATATAGAGGAAATATCACCGCGCGAAGAATGGGTGAATACAGGTAAATTTTAGATATAAGCAACTCAATTAATATTCTAAATCATTTGATTCACAGAAGAGGCTTTTGAATGTAAAGTTCAATCAAAAGCCTCTTCTGTTATCTTGGTTCATAATAAAGAGGCAATACAACGTAAACGTAACAAACCGCATACTTAAGAAGATTACCAAGAATAGTTTCATAGAAAGGTGGAAATGAACTCCTTTTTGCTACTTTCGCAAAATAATTAGCAAGAGTGCTAATTACTATACTTGAAAAATCAGATATCATGAGTGAATCAATGCGTATATGTTTGTCTTGTGGAATCTGTTGCGATGGGACTTTAATCGGTTTTGTACAACTTCATACAGAAGAAATACCTGCAGTTAGAAAGATAATTGAAGTGGAAGAGGAAGGTCAGCAAGGCATATTTCTTCAACCTTGTAAACAATTTAGCTGTAATGGATGCAAAGTATACGCAGAACGCCCTATAGAGTGTGGCAAGTATGAATGCGGTCTTTTAAAATCTGCGGCTAAAAAGGAATTGACTTTTGAAGATGCCGTAGATGTGGTTGCTGCAGTGAAGCAAAAAACGGCACTTATAACAGAACATATTGCTTCCTTAGATATTAAGCTCCATTCCAAATCTTTTTACTTTCAGATGTTTGAGTTAAAGAAGCTATTTCGTAAAAATAAATCTAACATTGCTTTATCTCCCAGTCAAGAGAAATTACTTGCCGAAGTTGAAGAGCTTGATGAAATGCTTGTTAAGTATTACGATGTGAGCTTTAAGTAGTAAAAAGCCCGTACTATCACAAAGATAAATACGGGCTACATTCTATCTATATACACATCCTGATTATAATCCTGATGCCTTTAGTATCTTTTTTGGAAACTTACTGATTGGTCTAATGCAAATATCCTTGACGTAAGCTTCTGCTCCTTCTGATTGAATTTGTATTTGTCCAGCATCAAGTTTATTTCCTTTATGGTCTTTGGCATCCCATAGAGCAAGAACAACTTTTCCGTTGGTTACATGTATGGCTTTATCGCCAAAAACATATAAATCTACTCTAGTCCATTCTCCATGGGGACTTTCTGTATCAACTGATCTTTTACCTCCGGTACTTACCTCACCATTAACAGGATCCCATCGTTTATTACTATTGGTTTTCACCTTTGCTTTAGTACCAGCCAAGGTAAATAAATCGCCAAAATCACCTTCTTGAATCTGAGACTCTAAACACGATTTCCATACATCCCAAAAGGCACCATGATCACCATAACAGTGGTATAACAAACCATTATCGCGTAATTTATCTAAACGTGGTGCATACTTCTTTTCGCCCCATTTAAATAACAGAGTTAAGTGATAGTTTGAGTACGATTTTTTACTAGTTAAGCCAGCATATACCAATCCTGAAATATTTAACACATACTCTCCATCTGCATCCTTTGTTAGGGTATAAATATCCAATGGATCACCCAAACCAATTGGTGCTTTGTTGTCTCCATTCGCATCTTTTTTATAGCTCGCGGGTATATTTGCAACTGAATTATCTGGAACACCAGTCCATACTTCCCATTTAGTTAAATCTTCATCTAACAATTGTTCCCAATCTTTTGATTTTACTTTTTTAGATGGATATTTCTTTGGGATTTGCTTTTGAGCAAACGCACTTGTAGTCATTAATACACATGCCACAAGAAAGACAATACTTGACCTTTGTTTCATAGATTTTTATTTATTAAGGTTTCTAATACATCAATATAATAGGATTACTTCTTTAAGATAAATTTTCTGGAAGAAGACTCCTCTGCTGTTGGAAAATCATTAGGTAAACTTTGAGTTACTTTACCGCTAGCCGCCCATTCAGTACCTCGTAAAAAAGATACAATAAAACCAACCCCCTCAAATGAATAATCATCGTGCCCCAACGTAGTATGAAATACACGACCTTCTCCATAATCTAAAACCATTAATATTGGTTCGTGCCTATTTGTTGGTGGGTTCGGATTTTGATCTTTTCCTGTAGCTAATATGGTCATATTTTCAGCAGGCCCTCTTAACTTAGCATAGCATTCGTCTTTTGCAGTGAGCCAAACCGTTGGCATTCCTTTGGTAATAGGATGATTTGAATTCCGAACAGTTATCGGGAAATAACCTTGTGGTCCGTGTGCTCCACAACCTCCTGGCGATGTGTCTCTAATTAATTCACCCTCATTATTATAATACACATAAGGTCCATCCTTTTCATTGCGACCACCCCATCCTCCTAAACCAATCATTTGGTTGTATTCTTTCCACTCAGGAAAACTATTATCAGCAGCATGCACTGAAACAAATCCTCCTCCATTGCTCAAGTAATCCTCCAAGGCTTTTTGTGTAGCTTCGGGCCACGGAGCCGCCTTCCAACCAAAGTTAGATACCACTACATCGTATTTCTTAAATTTGGGTATAAAATTAGGGTCTGATTTAGGGTCTTTCAGATTTTCTGTTGCTCCGGCTTTAGCCAAAGCTAAATATTGTTTTTCTCTATCGCCTTTCCAAGTATATTTACTACGATACACATCAACTTTAAATAGTCCTGATTCCTCAAGATATTGTTTCATCATGATAGTTGATTTTGGCCAAACAGCATGATTATTTTGTCCATCAATTATCAATACCTTAAGTTTTGCATTTACACTTAATATAAGTGCAAAAAAGCAGCATGCTGAGATAAGAAATTTCTTCATTGAATTATATTTTAATTAGCTAGGCTTCTTATTTAAATCGAACTCATTTTAGTACAACAATATTAGATCAATTTACTGAAGATGTGGCGTAAATAAATATGATTAAGAAGGGGGTGAATTACACAATTCGTAGTAAATCTTCTAAAAACACTCTGACCAACAAAAAAAATAGTAGAGTAATAATAATACTTTGTAGATAAAATCAGCTCGTTGATAGATTACATTTCACAATCACAGGCGCTTCTAATACATTTACCTTAAACAACGATAGTTAGGGTTAGGATGGTTGAATAGTCCTACAGCTCATAAATAACAATTGAGCTGTAGGCTATTCTTAACAGCATTAAAAAACAAAGAGTATGAAAAAGGTAAATGTAAAAGCGAGAGTATTAATTGCATTAGTTGCATTATTAATAGGGAATGTAGTAACAGCACAACCACAGGGTCGCGAACAACAAGGTCCACCACCAATTCCAACAGAGGAACAAGTAAATAAGATGGTTGATGAAATGTCAAAAGAGCTTTCTTTAAACGAAGAACAAAATGAAGCTATTAATCAAATTTACAATGAACATTTCAAGCTTGTGGCTGAAAAACAGGAAGCTGGAAGACCTGACAGAAGTGAAATGGAAGCGCTTAAAAACTCACTAGAAACTGACGTAAAAGCTTTATTAACTGAAACTCAAAAAGAAGAATATACCGCTTACCTAAAAAAACAAAAGGAACAAAGACAAGGTAAGAAAAGAGCACGTAGATAAAAACATTAAATCCTAAGCTATGAATCTAGATTTAATTGACACCATATATCTAAAAGATATTGATAAGGTAAAGCTCATGAATAGAGTAGATACAAAGTATTGGTTTCATACCAATGCTTTACCTAAAATTCTGGATTGGGCACGGGAGTTCTATTATGTACTCGAAATCAACGAGAAGAAGGTACTCTCCTACTCTACCACTTATTACGATACTGCTTTAAACAGCATGTATATAGCGCACCATAATGGTAAGTTGAATCGATTTAAAATAAGGCACAGAACTTACTTGGAGAGTGGCATTTCTTTTCTTGAGATTAAGAAAAAAAGTAACAAAGGACGTACGGTAAAAAGTCGCATTCCGTCTTCTGCAGATGTGGAAAACTTCACAAATGAAGAGGCCCTATTTTTAGATGAAAATTGCCCATTTACAAGCGATGAATTGAGCCCAAGTATCCAAAACAGATTCAGCCGCATCACTTTGGTAAGTAAAAACCTAGATGAAAGATGTACCATAGATATGGATTTGCATTTTTATACAGACAAACAAGTATTAGAACTTGATAAGCTCGCCATTATTGAAATAAAAACAGATGGTTTACCGAGTTCTTCGCCTCTTAGAGAGTATTTGCTAAAAATGGGTATTAAAAAATCGGGTTTTAGTAAATATTGCATTGGCAGAGCAATGAGTAGTTCTAATATTAAAAACAATTCGTTTAAACACACCATTAGAAAGGTTAACAAAACATTGTGTACACCAGCCTAGTTAAGCCTAAACAATAACAACACACTAATTTATTAAATACATGATACAACAATTATTAGCAGGGGTTTCTGCACCTGAATGGGAAGATAGCATCCGCTTATTAGGTATAAAACTTATTAATGTTAGCGATTTTACCGAGCTATTACTCAGATTAATTATCAATACCGCACTACTCTTTATTATTGTACATTTTATGTACGCCAAAAACAGCCGAAGAAAAGATTTTTACTTCAGTTTTATTGTAATAGGTGTAATTGTATTTCTGCTCTGTTTTTTACTAAGTAGTGTAAAGTTAGAGCTTGGTTTCGCCTTAGGTTTATTCGCAATTTTTGGGATACTGCGATACAGAACAGACGCCATCCCCATAAAGGAAATGACTTATCTGTTTATCGTAATTGGTGTATCGGTTATTAATGCACTATCTAATAAAAAAGTAAGCTATTCTGAGCTTGTATTAACCAACTTGGCCATTGTTTATGGCTTATGGTTCCTCGAAAAAAGATTAGCCATAAAACAAGAAGCATCTGTACAACTCATCTATGAACACATTGATAAGATACATCGCTTAAAGCACGATGAGCTAGTTGAGGATATGAAAGCCAGAACTGGTATTGAAATAACCCGTTTCGAGATTAATAAAATTGATTTCCTCAGAGATGTGGCAGATATAACCCTTTACTATAATGTTAATACACCTAGTAAATCTATTTAAACATGCACAGAAACAATAATCTATACAAAAACATCATTCGTGTTTATTTGCTTTTTATTCTTATTACCACGGGGCTATCACAGGCAAATGCACAAGAGGTAGAAAACACCTTTCAAACCCGTACTGAATTTAAAATGAGTTATAAACTAACTGATAAATGGAAAATTCTGGCCATTCCAGAGTTAAGATTCGACGATTCGTATTCCATTGACAAGTACATACTTGAACTTAAAACAGTTTATACTCCTATTAAAAGATTATCTCTTGGTGCTAGTTATCGTTTTATAGCTAACCAGCGCACTACAAAAGACACAGAATATTTACAACGCTATGCGTTTGATGCCTCATACAAATATAAAATTAACCGCTGGACTCCTAAGGTGAGGTTACGTTATACCAACTATTCTGAAGATAATGCACAAGGCGAGTTTATGCGATATAAGGCTAGTGTAGATTACAATATCAAAAAATCAAAATTTACCCCGTTTGCAGGAGCTGAAATATTTCATGAAATAAGCGAAAACCATCTTTATAAGGTAAGATATTCTTTAGGATCGGAATATAAAATAAATAAAAAGAATGCCATCAGCCTCGCTTATAAACTAGATTACTACCAACAGAAATTAGAGAACAAACATATTATGTATGTTGGATATAAGCTAAAATTCTAAAATCTAAAAAATAACGATATGATTAAATACAACTTTTTTATACTACTAATAATCGGAGTAATTCTGATGGGATGTAGAGACGAAGATGCGCTGAATGAAAATAATGATGAGGACACTGAAGAATCGGTTACTAATCCTGCTGATAACCCTGATTACAGCGATTGGACAGTAGAAACACATAGTAATAGTGCTGCATTAAACTATGATATTGTTTTTGCTCAAGATACCGTAAAACGCTTAGATATAATTATTAGTAGCAGTAATTGGTCTACTATGCAAAGCGACTTAGCTGCTAACCTTGGTAGCACAAGTGGTCCTGGTGGTGGCGGTCCTGGTGGCGGAGGCAACAACTTGGCAACATCCGATTATGATCCGGTTTGGGTACCTTGTTCTTTTAAATATAACAATACTGAATGGTACCATGTAGGGGTTCGCTTTAAAGGAAACTCTAGCTTACAATCGGCTTACCAATCGGGCAATGGAAAATTATCGTTTAAACTTGATTTTGATGAATTTGAAGATGATTATCCAACCATAAAGAATCAACGTTTTTATGGATTTAAAAAGCTCCACATAAATAACAATTATAATGATGCTTCGCTGATGCGCGATAAAGTTGCTGCTGATTTATTTCGTAAGTTCGGATTAATAGCTGCACAAACAAGCTTTTGCGAACTGTATGTTGATAATGGCTCGGGTCCTGAATATTACGGATTATATACCATTATTGAAGAAGTTAGCAACACAGTAATCGCCACACAAACGGGCGATGATAGTGGTAATTTGTATAAGCCCGATGGTACTGCTGCCAGCTTTGCAAATGGCACATACAATGATGATGAAATGGTTAAAAAGAACAATGAAGACCTTAACGATTATTCAGATGTAAAAGCTTTATACGATATTATAAATAGCAGCGATAGAACTTCAAATACAGAAACTTGGAAAACAAACCTCGAGAATGTATTAGATGTTGATGTTTTCTTAAAGTGGCTTGCTGCCAACACTGTAATACAAAACTGGGATACTTATGGCAGAATGACTCACAACTTTTATCTATACAATAATCATAACACAAACCTATTAAATTGGATACCTTGGGACAATAATGAAGCCTTACAATATGGTAAAAATGGTGGTGCACTAAGTTTTTCTATGAGCGAAGTTGGTAGTTCTTGGCCCTTAATATCGTACCTAATTGCAATATCTGAATACAATACTATTTATGAAAATTATTTAAACGAGTTTATAAATACCGTATTTATTCCTTCAGAGGTAAGTAGCATTTACGATAGTTATTACAACTTACTAAAAGAATTTGCTTATAACGAACGCTCTGGCTATACATATATTGGCTCTGATTCAAATTTCGATGCTGCGGTAGACGAACTAAAAGCACATGTAACAGAACGTAACAATGCCGTAATTAACTATTTACAATAAGAACACACATATAGTTATCATGTAGTTTATCCGTTTGTAGTTAGTAGAGAGTATTTAATATTCTCTACTGACTTCAAACTAAAAAATCACCAACTATTCTAAATCATAACCTATATTTGCAAACATGAGAAAGTTAAAAAACACATCTCTTATATATACTGAGTTAATAGTACTAGCCTTTATTTGGTTAATTATACTCGCTGGACCTGTTATATTTACAGCTGATGATCAAACTATTAGTTGGGATCACTTATTGCATAGTTGGCTTAAATTATTGCCTTTTTTAGTTTTAACCCTATTCAACCATTTCATACTTGTTCCCTATTTATTTTTCAGAACTAATAAGTGGTGGTACTTTATAGGAGCCCTATTAACCTCTGTAGTTTTTGTTTTGGTAAGCAACCAAATTGCTAAATTTCCTCCTGAAGGGGAACCCCAAAGTATTAGCGCACCAAGGCCACGACACAATGTACCACCGCACATGCGTGATAATATGCAACGTCCACCACACCCTCGTAATGAAAACCCCAACAGACGACCAAGTCCTTTGCCTCCGCAAACCAACGCATTTTTATTGGCCATCTTAATTCTAGGTTTTGATACAGGATTACGAACTGTTTTTAGATGGATAAAACTTGAGAAAGAGCGAGATAAAATAGAAAAAGAAAGCGTGCAAAACGAACTAGCATTTCTACGCAATCAAGTTAGTCCGCATTTCTTTATGAATATGCTTAATAATATCCATTCGTTAATTGATATTGATACCGAAGAGGCCAAAGGTTCTGTAATTCGCTTATCGCACCTAATGCGACACCTTTTATACGATTCTGAGGCAGATAATATTCCATTATCAAAAGAAATTGGGTTTATTACCAATTATGTTGATTTAATGCGCCTTAGATATTCATCTAAGGTTGAAATAAAAATGTCCTTACCACAAGATGTACCCGAAACTAATATTCCACCTTTATTATTTACATCCTATCTAGAGAATGCATTTAAGCATGGCGTAAGTTACCGTGAGGCTTCCTTTATTCATATTGCTATTACAATTGAAGGTAAAGTACTCTGCTTTAATATTAAGAATTCAAACCATAAAAAAAGTAGCCAAACAGAAGAGTCTGGCATTGGAGTTGAGAACTCCCGAAAACGACTTGATTTACTCTATAAAAATAAATACACTTTAACCACCGAAGACACTCCTAGTTATTACTGCATAAACTTAAAATTACCCCTATGATAAAATGTATTGCTATAGATGACGAACCATTAGCTCTTAAACAAATGCTTGCTTACATAAAAAAGACTGGGTTTCTTAGTTTAGTTGCTGATTTTGATAGTGCCATAGAAGCCTTACCTTTTTTACAAAATAATGAGGTAGACCTAATGTTTGTTGACATTAATATGCCGGATATTAATGGAATGGAATTCGTAAAATCTTTAAATAATCCACCTAAAGTAATATTCACCACTGCCTACAGCGAATACGCTTTTGATGGCTTTAAGGTAAATGCAGTTGATTATTTATTAAAACCCATAGCGTACTCCGAATTTTTAAAGGCTGCATCAAAGGCTCAAGAACTGTACTTTAAACCCCAAGAAGAAACTATAGAGCACAACGACGAATACTTATTTATTAAATCAGAATATAAACTGGTGCGCATCAACTATCGAGATATTAAATATATTGAAGGCATGCGCGAGTATGTTCGTATATTTTTAGATAATGATACGCCACTAATGGCACTTATGAGTATAAAAAAGTTGGTTGAGCATTTACCTTCTAAAGATTTTATGCGTGTGCATCGTTCCTTTATTGTAAACCTAAACAAAGTAAATATGGTAGAGCGAATGCGCATTGTATTCGGCAAAACTTACATACCGGTAAGTGAGCAATACAAAGCCGAATTTCAATCTTTTTTAGATGATAAGTTTTTAAAGTAAGAATAACGAAGAGGTGTTTTAATCTTGTGCTCCTTTTTATAAATCATTATCACTTTAGATTCTCAAGTTTTTCTATGCTGTTTTTTCTTTGTATGATATTTTGCAGATGAATAAAGAAAATCTATCAACAATCTAAAAACAGAAGATTCATTATATCATACCAATGAATACTCCGTTCTATTTACCTACAAATCAATCCATCCTATTACTTTTTAGGCACTTACTTATTTATTTTCATATTTCTTAAAATAATGGTTGAATTTCCATCTCAATTACTATTTTTGCGCGCAAATAACGGAAGTAATGGATTTCTTAACTTTGGCGGATTACGCAGGAACATGTGCCTTTGCAATTAGTGGCACTTTATCAGCTTCGGAAAAAAGACTGGATTTATTTGGAGCTGCTTTTATTGGATTTGTAACTGCCATAGGTGGCGGTACAACACGTGATGTACTTTTGGGTAATACGCCAGTTACTTGGATACAGGGCAATACTTATTTTATTTTGATACTAAGTGCCATCCTCTTTACCTTTGTTTTTCATCGCTATATTATTAAGCTAAAAAATACTCTCTTCCTTTTTGATACTTTAGGAATTGGAGCCTTTACAATAATTGGCTTGGAAAAAGGACTTGAATTTGGTTTAACGGAACCTGTTGCTATTATAATGGGACTTTCATCTGCGGTAGTGGGTGGGGTAATTAGAGATACACTTTGTAACGATGTACCCATCATATTTCATAAAGAAATTTATGCAACAGCCTGTATTGCCGGATCGATAGTATATCTAATATTAGCGAAATTAAATGTGAATTTAATAGTAACGGAATCTATTACAATTTCTACTATTATTATAGTTCGCTTACTGGCTATAAAGTTTAATTTAAGCTTGCCCACTGTTACTACAGCACAAAAAGATTAAAGGCTCGTATAAGAGTAGTGCGAGATTTAACGCACTACTTTTCAAATAACTCGGTGTGTACTGTTTCGTTGTGCTGATTATTCCTTAGTCCAATAATCCATAACGAAAACATCATCTAATAATGGTACTATTTTTTTACCTACTGCTAAATGTGCTTTATGGAACACATAGATTTCTCTGCCATGCACATCGTTAAAAGTAATTGTAAAACAATATTCAAAACCTTTGCTAAGCCCTTCGGTACTATTATTTATACCCCACTCTAGTTTACTGATTTCAGGGATTTTATTTTTAAGGTTTACAAAACTTTCCAGTGCTTCATCAATCTCTTCCTGATTGGCATCCGCCTTGAATTTGAATCCAACTACATGCTTTAATACTTTACTTGAATTACTTGGATCTTCTATACCAACTTTGTAAGCCGCTATTTTTCTTACTCCGAATTCGAAAGAACCTGCTATGAGAAAGTACGCATCGTCAATTTTTAGCGAGCGCAAACCATAATAAATAGGAAAACCTGCTTCTAAATAATTAATGGGACTAAGTATGCCTTGCTCATTTAACTTACACAACTGAATACTGGCATCATCTCTGGTACCAACAGCAATTATAGCCTCTTTATTGTTTACCGAAATAACTTCAATTCTTGTTTGGCCTTGTAGTTTTGTGTTTTCATCATCAATCAACACGGAGTGTGGAACAAGTTCGCCTTTCTTATTCACTTTAAATACAGAAACCGCATCGCCATGATATACAAAATCCGTATTTTTAATAAAACCACTTCGTTTATAGTATTTATGATGCCTATGCCCTACAATAACATAGTAGTTGCTACCTATCTGTGCTCCCGTAACCGGATATGTTCCGGTTAAATACCTGTCGCTTGTATTATCGCTTATATTATTAATATTCTTGAACTTACCACTTTCATACACTCTAAAGCTACTAATGCCATTATCTTGAAATCCTCCGGTATATAAAAAGGTCTTTCCTCCTATTTTATGAACAAACATACCAATGATGCCATCCGTATGTATCTTGTCATCATCCTTCATGGATTGCACATGAGAAAGCTTACCATCCTCATGAATTTTAAAACAACTGAGACCCGGTGTTTTTTCTAAACCTCCTGCAAAAAGATAAGAAGCATTTTTCATGTGCACCACCTGCAATGTAATTCCAATTCCAATATGGATTTCCTCGGTATCGTGTATCATAAATACCTGTTCCAAGGCTCCATCTTCTAATATTTTGTATACTTCTATGGCATCGCCGTGTTTATTAGCCACAAATAAAAAGTCGTTCCCATTGATGTTGTCAGCCACCATGCCCCTTGCCGGCCCTTTCTTTTTGTATTGCTCCTGACTTTCAACATGACTTAATTTTCCTTGGGCGTTCAAACTAAAAACATCAATATCTCCAAAGCCTCCGGCATATATATAATGCTTGCCATTTTTTTCATAACTGGTTACTGAAACGGTATTTTCACCCGAAACGTCTTTAAAATCTGTTCTATAAAGGCTTAAGTTATCTGAAACTTGTGCTGTACCAATTTTGCACAGAAGCAAAGAGATTAAAAAGACATATTTTTTCATACCGTTCATGTTTTCTTGTATTTGTTTTGCAAACATTATCATAAAATTAGATTCCTTTATGAGTTATCACATCACTCTGTTTTGTATAAGCAGCACAACTTTGCATACAAAAACTACTCTATGTTCCGTATACTGAATTTTAATGGCTATTTACACATCAGTGAGGATATCTAACTCGGGTATGATAACAGCAGAACTTCTGCTATGTTCAGCTAAAACAAATACTTTATTCCCTATAATTTAAAGAAACACCGTATATACTTGAAAAGAAAGCGATGGAAGAGCTTTATCCGAAAAGTACAAGCGAAGCTACCCGTAAGTAAGGTGTTGTGAGAGGGTCTCCGCTAGGCTAAATGCCTAGCAGCGCTCTGCTCGACTATAGCCAATTTTTTTTTCATCTATTACTTTCCACTTGCCGTTTTCTATTTTAATCAGGTATGGTCGATGAAAACCACCTCCTGTTCCATTTGGCCAGCCATATTTATAATCAATAACTACTAATTCGAATCAAGGGTTAAAAAGCATAATTTATAAATGCGGCAGACAATTTACCAAAGGCATGTACAATCAAGCCTTT
>NZ_CANLCN010000035.1:0-14974 GCF_947489045.1 Saccharicrinis aurantiacus | reverse complement strand
ACTAAGGTAAATTATTTTCACCCTGTCATCAATTCATTATGCCCATTTTTTTTGGGTGGTGGCTCGGAATGACGAGGCGCTTAATTTGAATAACCCGAACGCGAAGGGATTCGCGCACGAGCGATGTTATACCATCAATCACATACGATATTGCGTCATCGCGAGGAACGACGCGATCTCAAGGCTAGCTGTAAAGCCATTTATAACTTAAACGAGCATCAAAATATCGAGCCCACTTATACTTTATATGATATATTTTTTAGACGATGAGTGATAAATTGTTGCAATACCGCAACTAAAGCTGTAAAATTGAACTTCAAAATGTAATTTACATTACGAATCTAAAATTTTACAATATGAATAAAACCATTTCAATACTTATGCTTTGCTGCTTAAGTATAACTACCCTAAATGCACAAAGCGTTTTAAACCAAGTTAAGGAGCCTTATTTTGGCGAAAGTTGTACATCAATAATGGTGAGTAAAGGCGCATCGGATGATGGATCGGTAATTACCAGTCATACTTGCGATGGCAGATACCGTACTTGGATGACTATTGAACAAGCTGAGGTATTTGAAAACGATACCGTAACGGCTATCTATAAAGGAAAATTAAAAACCGAAACGCCTTGGGATATGCGCAAGGTTGAAGAGGTGGCTCGCATACCACAAGCAAAAGAAATCTATTCGTTTTTAAATACTGCCTATCCGTGTATGAACGAAAAGCAGCTTGCCATGGGCGAAACAACCATTGTTGGGCCTAAGGAATTAGTTAACGAAAATGGTGTTTTTTTAATTGAAGAATTACAACGTATTGCTTTAGAACGCTGCTCAACGGCTCGCGATGCCATTGTTTTGATAGGCGATTTAATTAAAGAATATGGCTTTGGCGATTGGGGCGAATGCATCACTATTGCCGACAAAAAAGAAGTATGGCAATTGGAGATTTTTGGCGAAGGGCCCGATAATATTGGTGGTGTTTGGGCTGCCCAACGCATTCCTGAAGGTCATGTGGGTGTGTCTGCTAATATATCGCGCATTGGCGAAATAAACCTGAAGGATAAAGACCATTTTATGGCTTCGGAAAATGTGTTTTCTGTGGCTAAAAAGCTAGACCGATGGGATGGTAAAAAGCCCTTTAAGTTTTGGAAGGCTTATGGCCATGTTGAAAAGCCTTTTAAAATTAGAGAGTACTTTATTTTAAACGCTCTGGCTCCATCGTTGAATTTGAATTTTGAAGCCGATGAGTTACCCTTCTCGGTTAAACCGGATAAACCAGTTTCGGTTAAAGATGTAATGGCACTGTACCGCGAAACTTATGAAGGAACGCCATACGACATGACCCAGAATTTAAAAATGGTGAAGAAGAAATACGACGATGACGATAAGCTAATTAGTGAGGATACCATTAAATCGCCAATAGCCAATCCTTGGCCGAGTTCGAGCGCAAGAAACACCTATAATTATATTGATAGTACCCTTGTTGAGTATCAAAGAACAGTGGCTGTTTCGTGGTGTTCGTATTCTGAAATTATTCAGTTGCGCGATTGGTTGCCCGATGAAGTGGGTGGTGTGGCATGGCTGTCGTTCGATAATCCAGGACAAAGTCCGCGCATTCCTATTTACGCAGGCACAACACAATTACCTAAAAGCTTTAACTTTTGCGGACAAAAGCGTTACCGCGAAGATGCCACCATTTGGTACTATCGCAAAGCCAATAAATTAGCAACTATTGCCTGGCAAAAAAATAAGGAGCATATGATTGATGGTGTCCTTTATTTTGAAGACAAAGCTTTAACGGATGGCAAGAACCTTGAAGGGCAAATACAGCAATTATTATTGGACGATAAAAAAGAAGAAGCCCAAAAACACTTAAACCGCTACACGCGCGACTTTACTGGAGCTACCGCACTTAAATGGAAAGAATTAGAAGAGTACTATTGGTATAAGTATGGCTTAGGGTTTTAATAAATGATAAGTTATAAGTGTTAAGTTATAAGTGTTAAGTTATAAAGGATTTGTGCATGAGCGATGTAATACCATCTCGCACATACGATATTGCGTCATCGCGAGGAACGACGCGATCTCAAGGCTAAATGTAAATCCATTTATAACTTATCACTTAACATTTATAACTCATTCCTTGTGCAGGTCCAAATACAGCCTCGGCCTCTTTTTAAATGGCTGCTGTTTTAATAAGCCTTTTAGTAAGACCAAGAAGTTAGGAGCTTGGCTCCTAAATCACTTGGCCGCACTTAAAGCTTATTAAATAAGGTAGACGTTTAAAAAGCAGCCGACGGTCTTTTTGTCTACTTTTTTGACTGTAGCAAAAAGTAGAAGCCCTGCGGCTTGAGCATTACAATAACGCATTGGGCTGTCTGCCCAATCCCGACTTCATTTTCTTGTCTTGACACAAGAAAAAAGAAGCAAAAGAAAGTCAAGGCTGCTTTCCAAACTACTTTCTTATTTATCTAAAGCTTAAGTGCGGCTGGCGGATCTTCAGGCAAAGCCCTCAGCTAGCCAGTCTTACTAAAGCTCTAAATAAAACAAAAGCATTTTGTAAAGAGGCCATTATACGAGGCGCTTAATTTAAATAAATCGAACGCGAAGGGATTCGCGCACGAGCGATGTAATACCATCAATCAAATACGATATTGCGTCTTCGCGAGGAACGACGCGATCTCAAGGCTAGCTGTAAAACCGTTTATAACTTATCACTTAACATTTATAACTCTAAACATTTATAACTCTAAAGAATTATAACTTAAAATAGCCAGCTCCATTGAGCTGGCTATTTTATTTATCCCCTTAATAATTTACTAAATCATTTACGCCACAACCTCTTCGGTACTCACACGCTGCTTCACCACATTGTTGGCATCGTTAATTTTAGTAGCCACCTTTAGGCAAAGCTCAGTATATTCAGCCTCTTCCATCACCTGATTAATGCGCAGGTAAGGAATAAACTTAGTATTAAGTACAGTTACCAACTCTCTTTTTAACTGTGTGGCATTGGCGTTTTTCTCCACACTAACAACAGCTTCTTTAAAACTCTGCTGTTCGGCAACAAACTCATCATTCTGCGTTTCAAAAGCAGTTAACAAGTCCGCAACGGGTGGTAATAAAGCCAAACTATCGCTTAATTCGGGCTTTTTCATATCGGCTATAAACGATTGCCCCAATACCGATTGGGCCGAGTAGCCTCTCTCTATAAGATCGTAACCATAATTGCCAATAATTTTATCAACGTCCTGAGCCGCCTTAACTACAGCCGCATCGGGATACAATAAATACGCCGATACCAAGCGCAATATCGATTTATAGGTAGCATCGCGCTTATCGTCTAACTCCTCTAAAGTAGACGATTTTTTATCTCTGCTTATGGCGCCTACCAATGCAGGCAAAAGCCCATTTATTTCATCTACTATGCGGCTCAACTTTAAGTCGCTAATAAGTAAAGCTTCATCAACATCAAGCAATATTGCCTGACAAAGACCCGCTAATTCGGAATTACGCATGTAATTCACAACTTTCTGAATTTTTTTCATGTACATTTTTTTTAATATGAATAGATATGGGGATTTTTAAGTTTGTGCTAGTTTAAGCAAAAGTTCACCAACCAAAAGGAAAGCTCGTGTACAAAGGTAAATTGGCTGCCTGCAAGCTAGGGAGCACATTTACATACAAAAATTCGACTTCCGCTGCGCCGGTGAAGGCGTACTAGTTTGTAAACTGACCACCTGTAGAAATTTGGACACATGCTAGAACTAGCAAAGCACTTTCTTTTGCCGGGGGAACACGTGCTAGAAAAAATATTGACTTCCTCTGGCTGGGTGAGCACGCGCTAGAACTAGCAAAGCTAAGTATTACAAATAACCGAGCCGCTATAATTGATAGTGCCTACACTTTTAAAATAATTGGAGTTTACTGATACCGAAAAAGGCTTGTTGTTAGGTTTTGGCATAGTGCCCGCATGCAAAACAGGGCAACTTGGGGTAAGTGGGTTGTTTGTTATCATTACTTAAGGTTAAAAATTAGGATAGCTAATATAACCAATTAAGGCGTACTAGCAAACATAAAAAACTAGACTAGAGCTTATTTAGCTTTGTTTTAAATAATGCAGCGAGGTTGAAATACTTATGTTTTTTATAAATAGTTAGCAATTGGATTTTTTATAATCTTATTTCTTTTCCATTATCATTCAGCACCCTCACAGTCTTACCATTACTCTTTAGTTCTGCAATTAATCTCCTTATAAGTCCTAAATAGCTATGTTCAATCCGAATATTATATGTTACTGTCAACCCTTTAAACTTGAACGATAGTTTATTGTCGTCCCCTGTATCAAACAATATCATAGAAATAGTTCTTGCTCTTTGTGCATAACCATCATACATCAATGAAATTTGAGATATTTCTGAAATTGGATATTCAGTCTTATGTCCGTTTAAATAATATACAAATCCATACTTATTCATTCTTAATGTTCCTTTTGGAGAAGTTGATTTAGGAATGAAAAAACCAATAATAACAAATGCCATTAATACTCCAATAAACAACTTCCCAATAATATTATTTTCATCTTTAATTACTAGAAAAGAAATAATAGAAACAATAGAAAATGTTACAAATACAATGTTATAGATAATTACGGGAGATGTTTTTTTCAATTTAATTACAGGTAATTCTATGTCAGTTCCCATTTATTAATGTCATTATTTTTAGTGCGATTGTAGCTTTTCATTCTAACAGCATGAAAAGCTTTGGCGAAACTGGTTTCGCCATAAAACTTTCATAATTATCTGCGCTCCCACATTGTTTATTCCAATTTGTTGGGGTGCGTTATTTTTATCATCATTATAGATAAGATCCATATAACATTTGCTACGATAAATGAAATCTTTATCCACCATAAACTATGCCCCATTCTACGACTATAATTCCCATCAATTTCTTCCAAAACGTAAACTTTCTTTTTATTACTTATTAAGGATTTATTAATCTTTCCTCTATCTGAATATGATAAGTCTTCTAAAAATTGAGTATTAAACTCGAAATCATTGTAATAAGTTTTGATTGAGTCAATATAATTGTTAATAAGTTTTCTCTCTTTTATTTTATCATCAAATACCCTATTGGAAAATGTTTGTGTAAATCTTTTAGAAATAGATATTCCATTATATTCTTGATTGACTTTATCTACAATTGGGCATGTAAAAGAAACTTGTACGCTTATCTCACTACCATATCTACCTAATGAATGTTCGCTGATTTCCACTTTTGTTTTTTCTTTCAGTTGAATGGTGTTATTAAGACTGTAGTATCTCGTATCATCACTAATATGAATGTCATTTATATTATCAAGGGTTGTTAATTCACTATACTTTTCTTCGATGTGAAACTGCAGAAATAAAGCAATTCCTGCAAGCAATACCATTTCAATACCCAAAAGAGGTCTTCTACCGGATCTATCAAGATCTATCAATTTTAATTTTCTATCAAATCCAAGCCACATAAATAGTCCAGCAGTAATAAAGGGAGCCCAAGATAATACAATAGTATAGCTAGGTATTTGCTTTAATACAACTATACAATAATAATATACAAAAGCATAAAATAATGAATGTAGGCTAGTTCCAATAATAAATGGGATTATAAATTTTGATATTTTGTACTTCATGTATTTAATAAAGTTAAGATCAGTTTTTATAACTGTTAGCAGCTGTATTGCTAATGCTCCCTAACACCAAAATAAAACGCACGAATGGCGTTTATTCACATTGCATGGCGCCTTCAAATTTAACAAAATAATGGAACTAATTTCTCGTAGGTATTTATTTGTTATACTGCAAGCAATTTTAAAGCATATAAAGCCCCCATGCTCAGCGAAGCGCCACGATACGTTGTAGCAATAAGGCCGCTGTATAAACTATTTTTTATATAAAGACATAAAAAAGAGGTCTTCATTATTAAACACAAAACCTTTCCCCACCCACAACGTTCTTCTTAACACAGTTGTAATCAATTAAATATTGAAGATATGAAAACTGCAAAATGGAATGGTGTTGTGTTGGCCCAAAGCGAAACAACAGTAGTAATAGAGGGTAACGATTATTTTCCGATGGAAGCTATCAATCAAGAATACTTTAAAGAGTCGGAAACAACCTCGCACTGCCCGTGGAAAGGCGAGGCCAATTATTACAGCATTGAAGTGGATGGAAAGGTGAATAAGGATGCTGCGTGGTATTACAAAACCCCCAGCAAATTGGCCGAGAGCATTAAAAACCATGTGGCTTTTTGGAATGGCGTAACGGTGGAGTAGATTTTAGATAAGAGACACTAGACTTTAGGTTATAGATTAAAGATATTAGAGGAGACAAAATAGAAAATCAGCAACTACATAAGTAATTGCTGATTTTCTTATTTATAATAGCCTCTATACAGCCTAGCACCTAAATACTAATACCTAAGCCCTAACAACTAAACCCTATTCAACACATAATTGGCAAAGTAGCCTTTATTGTCGGTGATTTTTGATTGTATTTCAAAGTTGGTTTTCTCCAAAATAGCATTAATAATCTCGTCGTTATACTTGCGCGAAACCTCGGTTTGTATTTGTTCGCCTTCTTTCAGTTCGTAGAAATTACCATTGCCATTAATCCTTACTTTTTGATCTTTCCTACTTTTTAGGTAGCTACGGGCATAACCATCCTCCTCAGAATATGAGGGTATATGCTCAAACTCATTCAGGTTAAAATCGCCGTGTAACTCTTCGTTAATTCTACGCAGTAAATTTAAATTAAAGTCCCTTGTAACGCCCTGCGAATCGTTATAGGCAGGTAACACCACCGAGGCGGGTTTAATTAAATCTACCCCCAATAAAAGCTTATCTCCTTTGGATAAGTTATTGCCCAAGGCACTCAAAAAACCAATGGCCTCCTCATCTTCCATATTGCCAATGCTTGAACCCAGAAATAGCACCACCTTTGGGTGCGAAGTAGCTTTTAAGGAATCTAAAATCTTAAAGTAATCGCCTTGCTGCTTTTTAATGGATAAAGAGGGCAATGCCCCTTTTAACTTCTCGGCTATCAGCTCAAGCGCATTCATAGAAATATCTATGGGCATATAGTCGAAACTAAAATTTTGTACCTCCAATGACTTCAATAACTCTAAGGTCTTTAGCCCATCGCCGGCACCCAATTCAATCAACTCAAAGTAAGAGGAAGGAGACAGTGCCAAGGCTTCAATTATTTGCGCCGTTTTAGTCTGAAAAATCTCCAACTCCGAACGGGTTAAATAATACTCTGGCAAATGCATTATTTTAATAAATAACTCATCTCCGCGCTTATCGTAAAAGTATTTCGATGGAATTGTTTTCTTCGATTTACTTAAACCTTCTTCAACATCTTGTAAAAATTGCTTAGACATGAGCCACTAATTTAGGTTGGCCCGTTTCGTAGGCATTCTCTTCGTCGTTACTCCACTCAAACCAACCGCCATCAAATACCGACACACGCGGCCAGCCCATTAACCAGGCATTAAAAAACGCCTCGCTACCGCGCCATCCTGTTCCGCAGTAAAAGGCCAAATGTTTATCGGGCGTAACGGCCACCTCTTCCCAAATGGCTTCCACCTCTTGGCTTTCGCGTATGGTATGATCCACGTTTCGGTAGTTTTCCATGTGGTAGGCATCCGAACCACAATTACCAAAAATAACACCCGGAATACGCCCTTTTTTTTCTATATAGTTATAGCCACTCACCTCGCCAATATACTCGGGCCAGCTGCGCACACAAACCAAGTCGGCATTATCCGACTTAATCATTTGCTTGGCCTCATCTATATCAACAATAATCTCGGGTTTCGCGGGTATGGTTAGTCCAAAGTCTGCCACTGGCATTTTAGGTACATCATCAGTACTTATTTCATGTCCGCCATCTTTCCACGATTGAAAACCGCCATTTAAAACGCGAACATCCTTCACTCCTGCGTAAATCATGATCATGGCATTACGGATGGCTCCAATGTGCCCCGCAGCGCTGCCAGGGAAGTCGTTATTATTATCAGGGTGCATATACTTTCCGTACAGAATTACCGTAGTATCTGATGTTATTCCATGCGCTTCCAATGCTTGCTTTAATTCAGCAGGCTCTCTCCTATTCCAGGTTTGCGGAGATTCAAGCGCTAGGGTATCCATATCTATGGCTCCTGGTATATGCCCCGATAAATAGGCATCTCTATTGCGGTAATGGGCATGCACAATCACATATTTCGAATTCTCGTATGTATCGGGTTTATCCCCATCAATCAATTGCTGAACCCAATCCGAATAAACTAGGTTCTTATATCGCGCCAAATGCTCCATAGGAAGCGTTTCATCGGCACACCACTCTTCTACAAATTCATTATATATGCAAAGGTTATGGTAACCTGCTTTATTAAACATGGTGGCAACACTAATAGCATCTTCAGCATCGTAGCCATAAATAATAAGTTGCTGCTCGGGTTTTATTTCTTTCGACTGAACTACTTCTATCCAATCCATATAATTACACCACTTAATGGGTAAGGATTTCGCCCCTTGTATATGACCGCCGCGATCCTCTTTTCGGAACTTCCAGCCATTATAGGCATCGGTTGTACGTACATCAATAATTACTGTATCACTATTTTCCTTTAGCACTAGGAGCTCTTGAGTGGAGATTGTTTTAAATGAAACCATAGATTATTAAGTATTTAGAACTATTTATAAGAGTATTAAATATAGTCACTGTTTAGGCCAAATCAAATTGCTTGATGATATTATTATCTTAACACTAGCGATTTAGATTTTAAGTAAAAAAAAATGCCGGGCAGAAGGCAAGTATAAATTATACGCGATGAAGAAGATCAGATGAGAATTAAGCGCATAAAAAAAGGGCTCTTCAACTAAGAAGAGACCTTTACTTGGTACTCGAGGCGGGACTTGAATCTACCTGTCGGCAGACAGGCCCGCAATATCTAATTCATTCCTAATTAACCTCAACTTTTCTTTTCCTACACCCGATTTCCAATACTTCTCACGAACTCTTGCTTCTGGGCGCGATCCAACTTCTTCTGTATATATTAAAGTAAAAGGTGCATAAGACCTAGTCGTTCGCTCGTAACCGTTATTATGACGTTCTAACCTATTGGATAAATTCGAAGTCATACCAACATAAATATAGTTTCTATTATTGCTGGCAATAGCATAGACGGTGTACATAAGGAATCCGTTTAAGGAAAACTGAAATTACTGTAAGGGTCTCCGTAAGGGCATCTAGTATAATGTGCTAGGATTTTGAAATTTTGTATACATACTTATCATGTTTGAATGAACACAAAAATGAATTCATTTGTGAATAATTAGTGGTATACTTTCCGATTAAAATATGGGGTAGTCTTTATTAATATAAACACACTAAATACGATCTAGATAATAATGTGATCGAACGGCCTATGCGATATATTAGTATTAGTCGTCGCAACTCCCTTTTCTGTGGTTCCGATGTGCGAGACACAAGAACTGCCTTGCTATATTCCTAAACTATATCGTACAAGCTAAATAATGTAAATACATTTTCTTATCTCAACAATGTCATACAAACATTAGCTGAAAATCAGAATATGACTAATGAGCAGTTGAGAAAACTTCTCCCTGACAAGTGGACTGAATAAATAAAGAAGAAAAGGCCAATAATATTTATATTAAGATTGCTGGCTTTTTTTGCTATAATGGGTATGCGGAGACCCTTACGAGGTAAAGCAAAACAATTATAAAAAAGCCGCACTGGAAAAAATGCGGCTTTTGTTTTATACCATACACGTATAAGTTACTATGTACTTAGTCAACAATACCAATTTATGGTCGAACATCATTCTCATATAATTTAAAATTATCGAAAAATGCATTAATCTTTTTATTAGTCCCATATCCTAAAACATAAACAGTATACTTTTTTCCATCTCCTGTAACTGTATGCTCTCGAGTAAGCCACTGCCCAACGACAGTAGGTTTGGTCCAGGAAGTAAAAAACCTACTCTCTGCTACAGTTCCGTTATCATTGGCTTTAGATATTCGAGCCTCCCATATAGCGCCATCTGTTTCTACCACATAATAATCATAAGAATAGGCGTACTCTACACCATCTTTTAATACAAAAGAACCACTATTTCCGAAAGCAAAATAATCCTCATCATGGTTCTTTACCGCATGCATACTATTAGTACCTCCATTAACCTCACTTGTTGAATATTCAGATTTTCCGGTGATTGATCTACCACTATCAAATATTGGTGGCGTTTGCCATATACCCGATCCATCCTCAAAATCGCCATCTACTATTAAGTTACCTAGTTTCTCATTAGTAACAGACATGCCTTGAAAGGGAGTCAAAAACCTTAGGTCACCCGTTTCAGCGGCACCTCCGGCATGTGAGAGTGTAAGAATATCATCTCCATAAATAGGCTCATCTAATACTATTTTTATGTGTTTATCTGTTGAACCGGCATAAACGTCACTAATAACAATATCCTTATCAACGCCTTTTCCTGTATTTACAACATGGAGTGAAAATAATTGAGATGCATTATCAACAATCCGCTTACCTATCGTATTCGTTTCTACCTCTATTTTATTTTTACCTAAACGCTTTACTCCAACAACTTCAAATGGTTCAGATGATTTTACCACTTTTATACGTAAGGGTATGTTTTGCTTTTCTCTATACGAATTATTAGCATCAATTTTATGCTCTACCAATAAAGTTCCCATATTAAAAGAACCCAACTCCCCATAAACAACCATAAATTCTTTAGGATGCGAACTATAACTAGAAGCTTCCAGTCCATTAAGATAAAACTGACGATGAGTTGGATTACCAATAATGGTTTCATCCACCAATTTAAGACTATCGCCATATTCAAGCAGTAATTCCGGCCAGGTTAAAGAGTCTGATAATTGAACCAATTCATCTTTATCTAAATCTAAAACCAGCTCTTCAGTACCTCCAGAATACTTATATACTTTTAATACGGGTTTAATTTTTTCATAAGCATCATCCTTTACAATAATTCGCAACGGCACATACAACGAAGCACTAGAATAGGCTCCACTTTGTTCTCTCGTCGAATTCATATAAACACGATAGGTCCCAGCCTCATTAAAGTTAACAACTACACTCGAATCTCCTCTATGTTCAAAAAATCTATCCCATTCTACACCCAAAATATTTAAACTAGTAACGTCTGGTTTACCAACGCTTCTTCTATCTATAAGTTTTATACTATCTCCCTTCGAGAGCTCAATACTATTCCAATCTAAATGTTCTAAATAATGGTTATAAAAAGTATCACTATTGGTAGAGTTTCCCAGAGTTATTTGCTTATATAACTTTTCTTCCTTGGTATTTGAATCATAGGTATAAATATCTAATACAGGTTCTATTGGGTCATAAACCTCACTACTATACGTAGTTTCTTCCGAAAAAGCACACCTATTTATTTGATCTAAGGGAATGGGCCAATACGCATGCTCACTCTCATTATAATTATCAGCAGGTACTTGGTATTCCTGATCAAAATAATAATCTGCTTCAGGAGGGTTACCAGCCCAGTCTACAGCATTAGCGTAATACGAATCTTCATATAATATAGAGAACCATCTAAGAATATTCTGCTGTCCTGTACTAGGGTCAATAATTCTTTGTGAGTTATTAGGGTATGTATACATTCTTGTACCATCTGTATTAAGTGTCCAATTCTCTTGCGGATAAGAACCGAAAGCATACCTACGCTGCGATAATTCATCCAATCGTTCTTTATATATCCCCCATCTGCGTAAATCGATATGACGTGTAGCATGCCCTAGAATTGATATTTCAAGTGGTCGTTCTATATACATCAATTGCTCCATTACATCATTTGCAGAATATATTTTATCATCAAAGTCCGAATTAGGAAACTCATTCGTAGGCAAACCACATAATAATAAGGCAGAACGATACCTTATTTTATTTATATATGATAAAGCCAAATCGACACCCGTTTCATCACTACCTCCTTTTATTAAACATTCTGCATACATCAAGTACACATCTGCTAAACGAATTAACCTATGATTAACACCTGATTCATAGGTATCTGAATTAGGCCTATTATCTAAATAGGTATATTCATTACAATTACTTAACATTTTAAATGCTGCAGTACATTTATTATTAAAGCGATTAGCAACAGCTGGTCTCGCCAGATAGTATTTAGTTGCCTCATCATCAACAAATGCAATATACGCTGATGCTCTTAGGTTATATTTTCTTATAGCCTCTACTCCGGTTAGTTCTCCACTACTAACCTCAACAACAGGAGCCATATTACGAGAGTCTGAAACATCCATAGAGTCTTTTTTATAGGCCATTTGTAACCAGTAGCTAGGATACAAAGCTGATGTTCCCCACTGTGTTTCAACCGGACTTACAATACTTAGATAAGGTGATGATGTACTTTCCTCAGAAAAAAGACTTATTCCAGGCTCTAGATTCTCAAGATAAACTATTTCAAAAATTGATTCGGAATTTAATTCGTTTCGTGTGCTTACATTACCCTCAGGATCTGTGGTTAAAGCATAGGCATATTCACTATTATTTATTACATCTTCAAAATAGGATTTTGCAGCAACATAATCCGCTTGGTACAAATAAGATTGTCCTAGAATAGAAGCAGCTGCACCCTTAGTTGGTCTAGCCTCAAATTGAATGTCATCAGGAGTCTCACTTTCTTTTGGTTTACTTCCCACAAAAAGTAAAGCACCATAAGCATACTCCAAATCAGCAATAAAATGGTCTCTAATTACGCTTTCATCCTCATAACCTAAATTATAATCTTCTTTACACTGAGGTGCCTTATCAAAAAGCAATACACTTCCACCGTTATAAGCCGAGTGTAACCAAAAATAAAAAAGGCCTCTAAAAAAGCGTGCTTCTCCCATTAATAAGGACCAACTTTGTAATTCGTCAGCCGAAGTCATATTCGGTTTTATAGCACCTAAAGCTTCTACAACTTTCTGAGCCCTAAAAACCCCTTTGTAAAGTTGATTCCATTGACGATATCCGGCAGAACTCTCATTAGTAAATGTATTTTGGTAATAATTATCGTAAGCCCTACTATAAGAGCTAGGAGATGCCAAATCACTGCGTTTATTATTTTCTAATAATTGCAAAGTATATTTTGAACGTAATACCTTGTAAACATCAATTAGTCCTTTTTCACAATCTACTAAGCTAGTCCATGATAAATGATCACGATAATAATAGTTAAATTTTAAATGAGCATGATGATTAGTCGTAAAATCAGATATAGAAGCTTCATCTCCATTATATGCAGCTGTAAAAGTAAAGCTATCTCCATCACTATATTTCATTTGTAACATAGCTTCATCATTACTTGCTTTTAATGTCTCAAAATCAGTTCTACTATTTGTAACTACTGGCTGATTTGAATACGAAAGAAGCTCAAATTTAGGTGATTTTGAATAATTCCCAATAACAACAATACTCTGCGAACATTGCTGTGTTTCTCCATTCACCTTTACAATATAGGTACCACTAGCTAAACCCGATAAGCCTAACATATAAGTTCCCTTATTTACTTCCATTTTTTTGTTCAAAATGAGTCGACCTACAATATCGTAAACCGATACCAAACAAGATTCATCAACGGAACTATGGAATTCAATAGTGGCTTTTGTATATACCGGATTGGGGTATACATTCATTTTCAATCCATCATCACTGATAGGTTTAACAGCTAGCGCATCTTGTTTTACAAGATGGAGGATTTCATCTCCAGTAAAAGAAAGTTCTTCTCCTGTAGTATTATTTCGAACTTTTACAAGTTCAGGCGAACCCGTTTCATCAACAATACCAAATGATACTCTGTAGGTTTGTGCACTAGAGTTGGCTAATACAGAAAAGAATAGTACGCTTACCATAATACTACAGTAAACGAAACGAGATTTTAAGTTGTTCTTCATAGATATAATGTATTTACACAAAAATATATAATTCAAATAATTATAACATTGTCCTTCGCCAATAATAGAAGGGGTATTTTGATGAAAAATTCAGAAGTAAGTAGTAAACTTTCAGAACGTAATAAAACTTCAAATAAAAAAGGTTCTTTCAAATTAATGAAAGAACCTTTTACTTGGTACTCGAGGCAGGACTTGAATCTACCTGTCGGCAGACAGGCCCGCAATATCTAATTCATTCCTAACTAACCTCAACCTTTCTTTCCCTAAACCCGATTTCCAATACTTCTCACGAACTCTTGCTTCTGGGCGCGATCCAACTTCTTCTGAATATATTAAAGTAAAAGGTGCATAAGGCTTAGTCGTTCGCTCGTAACCTTGATTATGACGTTCTAACCTATTGGATAAATTCGAAGTCATACCAACATAAATATAGTTTCTTGTATTACTGGCAATAGCGTAGACGGTGTACATAAGGAATCAGTTTAAGGAGAACTGAAATTAACCAAATAAAGCGCATAAAAAAAGGTTCTTTCAAATTAATGAAAGAACCTTTTACTTGGTACTCGAGGCGGGACTTGAACCCGCACGTCCTAATGGACACAAGATTTTAAGTCTTGCGTGTCTACCAATTCCACCACTCGAGCATCCTTGGAGCGAAAAACGGGACTCGAACCCGCGACCCCGACCTTGGCAAGGTCGTGCTCTACCAACTGAGCTATTTTCGCGTCATAATGTTTTGTTTGTAATCAGTAAGTGCCATTGCCTTTACCTTGCGATTACTATATTGTTTTGCTTTTTCAAATTAAAAGCTTCCTTCAAGAAGAAGGAAGCTTATTGGTACTCGAGGCGGGACTTGAACCCGCACGTCCTAATGGACACAAGATTTTAAGTCTTGCGTGTCTACCAATTCCACCACTCGAGCATCCTT
>NZ_CANLCN010000034.1:0-15476 GCF_947489045.1 Saccharicrinis aurantiacus | reverse complement strand
GAGCGAAAAACGGGACTCGAACCCGCGACCCCGACCTTGGCAAGGTCGTGCTCTACCAACTGAGCTATTTTCGCATTTCAAAATCGCTGCAACCCCTAGTGTCATTACCTTTGTGATGAACACATCATTTCGTGATTGCGGGTGCAAATATAGATCATATTTCTATATCTGCAAACTTTTAGTGCATTAAAAAGTGAACTTTTTTTACCTCTTTTTAGTTGTCCTCTGAAATTCAATAATTAAGCCTATTTAATTCCTGTGAACTTTTTTATTTCATTTAGTTTATTGAGGGCCTCAACGGGAGTTAAATTATTAATATCGGTATTTGCTATTTCATCTCTGATCTGTTTTAATACCGGATCATCTAACTGAAAAATGCTCATTTGATACCCTTCTCTATGTTGTCCTATATCATTAACCGGTTTCGCAAGACTTCCTTTTCTGTTGGCACCTTCTAATTCCAATAAAATATCGTTGGCTCTATTTACAACCGTTTTGGGCATTCCGGCCATACGTGCCACATGTATACCGAAACTATGATTACTGCCTCCACGAACCAATTTACGCAAGAATATCACCTTATTATTAACTTCCTTTACCGATACATTATAATTCTTGCATCGCTCAAAGGATTTTTCCATTTCGTTCAACTCATGATAATGGGTAGCAAATAGTGTTTTTGCTCTGGCGCGTTTATTCTCGTGAATATATTCCACAATACTCCAGGCAATGGAAATACCATCGTAGGTACTGGTACCTCTTCCTAGCTCATCAAATAAAATTAAACTACGTGGCGAAAGATTATTTAATATACTCGCGGCTTCATTCATCTCAACCATAAAAGTGGATTCACCGGCCGATATATTATCAGATGCCCCTACTCTAGTAAATATTTTATCCACCACTCCAATTTGAGCCGATTCAGCAGGCACAAAGGAACCAATCTGAGCCATTAATACAATCAAGGCTGTTTGCCTTAATAACGCCGATTTACCAGCCATATTAGGACCAGTAATAATGATTACCTGCTGCTTGTCCGTATCCAAAGCCACATCGTTGGGGATGTACTCCTCATCAATAGCCATTTGTTTTTCGATAACCGGATGACGCCCGCCTTTGATATCCAACACATCATCATCCTTAATGACAGGACGCACATATTTATTCTGTGCTGCTGTTGTGCTAAACGACAATAAACAATCGAGCTTTGCCAATAAACTAGCGTCGAGCTGAATGGCGACTAGATACTCACTTAGGCTTAAAACCAGTTCTGTGTATAATTGTGTTTCTAACACCAATATTTTTTCTTCGGCACCTAATATCTTGGCTTCATATTCTTTCAGCTCCTCGGTAATGTAGCGCTCAGCATTCACCAAGGTTTGTTTTCTGATCCACTCTTGTGGTACTTTATCCTTATGGGTGTTTCTTACCTCAATATAATAGCCAAACACATTGTTGAAGCTAATTTTTAGCGATGGTATTCCCGTGCGCTCAACCTCGCGCTCCACCATGCTATTGAGATAATCTTTTCCTGAAAAGGCAATTTTGCGTAAATCGTCGAGTTCTTGATTTACTCCTTCAGCAATCACATTTCCTTTGTTAATTTGTGCTGGCGGATCACTTGCAATCTCTTTTTCTATTCTTTCGCGAATAGAAATACATGGGTTCAGTTGCTCACCAATGCTTTTTAAGGTATCATTATCGGCCATTTCGCAGCCTTTTTTAATGGGCTCAATGGCATTTAAAGCTTGCTTTACTTGAACCACCTCGCGCGGCGAAATACGACCAACAGCAACCTTTGATACCAAACGTTCTAAATCGCCCACCGGACGTAAATATTCTTCGAGCTGCGATTTAAATTCGGGTGCTTTGAAAAAATACTCCACAGCGCTCAAGCGATCTTCAATAAGCTTAACTTCTTTTAGCGGCAAGGCCAACCAACGCTTCAACATTCTACTTCCCATTGGCGAAATGGTTTGATCAATAACTGCGCTTAAGGAAGTTGCCCCATCGTTTACCGAACCAAATAACTCTAGGTTGCGGATGGTAAACTTATCGAGCCACACGTATTTATCTTCCTCGATACGAGAAAGCCCTGTGATATGCTGTATTTTATGATGCTGGGTGATATCTAAATAATGCATTATGGCTCCAGAAGCCACCACACCGTATTTTAAATTATGAACCCCATACCCTTTTAAGGATTTGGTTTCAAAATGCTTTAGGAGTCTATCGTGGGCCGAGTCTTCAGTAAAAACCCAATCCTCTAAACCGTAGGTGTAAAACTTATCTCCAAAGCATTCTACAAACTGTGCACGTTTGCTTTTTTCGAACAATACCTCTTTGGGTTTAAAACCATTGAGTAATTTATCGATGTATTCGAAACTGCCTTCTGCTGTTAAAAACTCTCCAGTGGAAATATCTAAGAATGATACCCCTGCTAAGTTTTTATGTATATGAACGGCAGCCAAAAAATTATTTTCTCGATGCTCCAACACATTGTCGCTGATGGCCACACCAGGTGTAACCAACTCAGTAACGCCACGCTTTACAATGGTTTTGGTCATTTTGGGATCTTCTAACTGATCGCAAACGGCAACGCGCTGACCGGCACGAACTAACTTTGGCAAATAAGTATCTAAGGCATGATGTGGAAACCCCGCTAACTCAACATAAGAAGCGGCACCATTGGCTCTTCGGGTAAGTGTAATACCAAGTATTTCAGAAGCTTTGATGGCATCATCAGAAAAAGTCTCGTAAAAGTCGCCAACTCTAAAAAGTAGAATTGCGTCTGGATGCTTGTCTTTAATCGAATAATATTGCTTCATCAAAGGGGTTTGAACCGCCTTTTTTGTAGTTCCTTTTTTTGCCAATGTATTGTTGTATTTGATTGTTAGAACTTAATCATATTGGGATTTCATCCCAAACCCGACTTACTTTTTTTTCTTGATGAAAAAAACTAAGGAAAAAACATCAAGGCTGCTTTAAAAATAACTTTTTTATTTGCTTCAAGCTTAAGTGCGGCTGGGTGATTTTCGAGCAAAGCTCTCAACTTCCCAGTCTTACTAAAGCTTTCACTAAAACAAAAGCTATTTATAAAGAGGCCACTCTTGCATCACATAAATAAAATCAATGGATAGCTTACTGTTGAAAAGATACTTCTTTACCTCACGCTTCATATATTAACTCTTTCGTTTCGTTAATACTTTCTATAAAATACGGATTTGATAAGGTACGTTCTGTTACCAAATCTATTTCTCTTTTTAAGAGGTCTTTTAATTTATAATGAAGCGCAAAGTAATTATCAGCATACTCTTCTATCGATAATTCATCGGAAAATGCAATCAATAAATCAATATCACTATCCTGTGTAAAATTTCCTTCTACAACAGAACCAAAAGCATGCAGCCTTTTAATTTTAAAAGTCTTGCATAGCTTCTTTAAATCGGTGATATGTTCTACTAAAATTGCTTGCAATTTTTTTATAAAGTTAATAATTAATATTTGAGCTAGAAATTCACCTTATTTATTAATTCTTCACCGCTCACCTTGAGATTGCTTCCGTTGTCGCAATGACGAGGCGCATAGTGTTTTCTATTTAATAAGCGCCTTTTTGCGTCATCGCGAAGCACGCGCCGATCTCAAGGCGCTTTCATTCACTGTTTATTCAATCTTTAAAGTCTCGTAAATATAATCCATATCGCAAGCCTCGCGCACTACGTTTGCTAACTTATCGTATTCTTGGTTTTTGTATTCTTTATAATTAAAACTCACGGTAAAATCGGGTTTTAACTGCTGCAACATTTGCTTTAACACAACTGGGTTATCCATGATACCGTGCATGTACGATCCCCATGTTTTGGCATCTTTATAATACCCATCCTCCCCATCTTCGGTAATGCAAAGTGGACTTGGATTAGCTGCAATGGTTTCGCCCATGTGAATTTCGTAGCCATCGCAGATAGCTTCTGATCCCAAGAAAGAGAATTTACTTTGAACCGTTTTCTTTTCTTCACTTAAGATAGTCTCTACGGGTAACAGACCTAAACCTTCAATCTCATCAATTTCACTTTCTACGTGATGCGGATCAGAAATTTTAGTTCCCATCATTTGATAACCCCCACAGATACCATAAACTGGCGTTCCCTTGGCGTGCATTTGTTTTACCTGAGCGGCTACTCCATTATCGGTGATATATTTTAAATCGGCAAGTGTACTCTTTGATCCCGGAAGAATAACCATATCTGCTTTGGCAATTTCATCCTTATTATCGGTGTAATATAAATGAACTTCGGGAAGATGTTCAATCATATTAAAATCGGTAAAGTTAGACATGTGCGGTACCAAAACCACTGCCACATTAATTTTGCCTTCAACAGCAGTGCTGGTTTTATGCTGAATAACCACAGCATCTTCTTGCTCAATATAAATATCGCGGAAGTAAGGAATAACGCCAACCACAGGCTTGCCCGTTAACTCCTTAATAATGCGTTTCCCCTCTTCGAACAAAGACAAATCGCCACGGAATTTATTGATGATGATTCCCTTAATGGCATCACGTTCCTCTTGCGGCAATAGCATAATTGTACCGTAAACACTGCCTATTACTCCGCCTCTATCGATATCGGCAATGAGATAAGTAGACGCACCGCTAGTCACGGCCACCTTCATGTTTACAATATCCTTATCCCAAAGGTTAACTTCTGAGATGCTACCAGCTCCTTCAATAACAACAGGGTTGTACTTTTCTTCGAGACGGTGGTACGATTTCATGGCTTCCCTGAAAAGCTCCGATCTATCTGTATATAGGAAATACTCCTGCGCCGTTTGGTTGCCTATGGGCTTACCGTTTAAAACAACCTGAGTACTAATGTTTGTATTGGGCTTTAACAAAACCGGATTCATCTCAACAGAACACTCAATGCCACAAGCTTCTGCTTGGGCTGCTTGGGCTCTCCCAATTTCTAAACCATCGGGAGTGGCGTAACTATTAAGCGACATGTTTTGCGCTTTAAATGGTGCTGGTGCATAACCATCTTGTAAAAAGATACGACAGAATGCAGCGTTAATGGCCGATTTACCCACATCGGAACCAGTACCCACAAACATGATTGGTTTTATTTTTTGCATACTTATTTAGAATAAAAACTATAGTATTAAGTATAAAGACAAAAGTATAAAGATGTATACGTCATGTAAAATGTCTTTTGTCTTTATACTTTTGTCTATATACTTATATCTTAATTGTTACAACTTAATTAAAGTGCCTTCTTTGGTATAAACAGGTACTACATCTAACACATCAGACTTATAGCAATACTCTAAATCTTCGGTTGCGCCTAGGCCTGTTAAGCGTTTATAGTGCTTTCCTTTTGAACCTAAAGCATGGATATCGTCTTTATTTTGTTCGTAAAGCGTAGCCATGGCAATAGCCACATCGCTTAGATGAGCACCATTTTGTTGCAAGTGATAAGCAATTTTACCGGCACAAAGAGAATCTTCCATGGTAAAATGATCGTGCGATCCGCTGGCCACTAGCACAACTTCTTCATCGCCTGTTACAGCTTCAACTATGGCTCTATCGTTTAAAAAAGCACCCACATATAATTTACTGGCTCCTTTAGAGTTGATAATAGCACGCGTTCCGTTGGTTGTTGTAATCACTAAGGTTTTATCCTTAATAATTTCGGGAGAATACGAGAATGGTGAGTTGCCAAAGTCGAAACCTTCGATAGGCACAGCCTCACGCTCGCCACCTAGTACCACATTTTCTTTACCCATTTCTTTTTGCACTTCAAAGGCATCCTCTGGGTGAAGCACCGGTATAATTTGCTTTGCGCCATTGGCTAAAGCAGTTGTCATAACCGAAGTAGCTCTTAATACATCAATTACTACTACTGTTTTATTTTCTACTTTATCAGGAAAAATTTCTCGTGCTGATGAAATTACATCTACGTTCATTATTTTATATTTAGTATAAAGTATTAAGATTAAAGTATAAAGACGGATTGACAGCTTGGGTTGTGAATCAGACTATCTTCTCTTATCTAAAATCTATATCTCTATTATTAATTAATCAATTTTTTATATAAACCTTTAAAACGGTATCGCAGCCAAATACTCGCTATTGCCAAACCAGAAAGGTAGCCCACCCAAATACCCGATGGACCCATGTTAAATTGGAAAGCACAAATATATGAAATTGGCAAAGCCATTAAAATCCAAGTCACAAAAGTTATAATGGTTGGTGCTTTCACATCTTCTAAACCACGAAGTATTCCCAACCACGCAATTTGCAAGCCGTCGAAGACTTGAAAAATACCGGCCACTACCATCAACTGCGATGCCACCAATAACACTTCAAACTCATCGGAAAATATCCTAGGTAAAACATTACGCGCTAATATAAATGCAATTGCAGTAAAAGTCATAAATACAAATACCTTATGCACAATGGCATAGGCCGATGCTTTTACATTGAACCAATCGCCAGCACCGCGGTAAGTACTTACCTTAATGGTTGCTGCCGATGCCAATCCACTCGACATCATATAAGTAACACTGGCAATGGCAATTACCACCTGATGCGCAGCCATGGCTTCTTTACTGATCCATCCCATCATAATGGCACCCATACTAAACGCAAATACCTCAATCACCATTTGTCCGCCAATGGGAAAACCAATTTTTATAAGCTCCCATACTTTTTTCATCTCCACTTTAGTGGATAAATACACCTTTTTATAGCTCTTGAAAAACGGTAAATAAGAAAATACTAAAACGAAAATTAATGGCATCAGAATACGAGATATGAACGTAGCCCATCCGGCTCCCATTACACCCATTTCAGGAGCGCCTAATTTCCCATATATCAAAATATAATTGAGTATTATATTAATAGCGTTAGCCGCTAGTGTAATTACCATGGCAATGCGGGTATTGGAAATACCTTCGGCAAACTGTTTGAATACAAAGAATATACTTATGGGAAATATGGACGAAACAATAACTATATAAAATGGAATAGCCATGGCCACCACTTCGGGCTCCTGTCCCATAAAGGGCATCAGTAAAGAAACCAATAACATGATGATCGTTTGCGCCACAGCAAACATCCCTACCCCAACAATTCCTTGCTTTAACCAGAATCCTGTTTTGTGTGAGTTGCCCGATCCATGTGTTTTCCCAACCAACGGAGTTACGGCTATGCTTAAACCGATGATTAAAACAAAACCCACTATAAATATACTATTGGCAAACGAAACAGCTGCCAGTTCGGTTGATCCCAGCTGCCCCACCATAAGAGTATCTACTAAATTAACCACCATTTGACCCGCTTGCGATAACACAACAGGTAGGGCTAATTTTAGATTAGGCAGATAATGTGGCTTATAAGGCTCTAGAAAGGATGTAATTTTATTCTTCACGTATATTTAATTTTAGCCGCAAAGATAGGAATTACATACTAAGTATGAAGGTATAAAACCTTACTAAACTAAAATTTTAGATAAAAGTCTTTTGTGAGTTTTTTGTATGCTTCTGAATACTGATGACGACCAAATTCTTCCACTATCATTACTTCAGATTGAATGGGTAATTCTTGAAACGAATATTGCAGCAATACGCGCTTTTCCATCTTTGTTGGAGTAGGCTTTAACTTTAATTCTTTATTTAAAAAGAGGTTTGCTTCTTTGGCAAAATCGGTAAAAATTGCTTGCTGATCAGATGGTAGTACCACACAAAAAGAACCATCGCTAGTTAATAACCTGGCAACTCCTTTGGTAAGATCTTGAAATGATAAACTATCGTTATGACGTGCGGCACTCTTTTTATCACATTCGTTTTTTAATGAATCGGTGAAAAAAGGAGGATTACTAACAATTAAATCGAACTTATCCTCAGATTGATTTACGTAGTTCGTAAAATCGGCTTGACTGATGGAGATTCTATCGTTCCAGAGTGAAAGTTTTACATTCTCTTGGGCTTGAATTACAGCATCTTTATCAATATCAATGGCTGTTATATTTAAATAGGGACTTCGTTGAGCGAGCATAATGGCAATTAAGCCTGTACCCGTTCCAATATCCAATGCCTTGCTTTTATGCAGCACATCGGTCCAAGCACCCAATAGAACACCATCAGTACCTACCTTCATAGCAGCTTTATCCTGATGAATGGTAAACTCTTTAAATTGAAAATAAGTATTTGCCATGATAAAAAAGTTGTTGAGTTTTCTGACTGAAGCCTGAAGTGAACTTTAAACGCTTTAAAATTTTTCAAAAACGCCTAAACCAAATAAAGCGTAATCGTATTTAATGGGATCATTAGGGTCGAAGGATTTGAGTACTGAGGTAATTTCTTCAACGGATTTAAAGTCGTTAGCATTGCGGGTTAAGATACCCAACTTGCGTCCTACATTACCCGTATGCACATCGAGCGGCAAAAGTAAATTGGCTTGATTAATCTGATTCCACAAACCAAAATCAACGCCCATTTTATCCTGACGTACCATCCAACGTAAATACATTAAAACACGTTTTGATGAGCTACCTTTTGCCGTATTTGCAATATGCTTTGCCGTTCTACCGGGTTCTTGAAAAGAGGTAAAAACATCACGAAAGTGAATAAGACTATCTTTTATGTTGTTGTTTTGTTGATATCCTTGGGTAAAAACCGCCTCAAGACCATTATGCTTTTTGTAAATATTACGTAATGCACTTAATATATACCTAAAGTCGAGTCCGTTAAATGTTCGATACAATGCTCCATCTGGGATGCTATCAAAATCGCCATTCATTACAAAATCAAAGGGTTCGTAATCCATCAACTGAAGGATGTTTTCTGCAGCTTTTAAAATCGCCTTGCGCTGTCCCCACGAGATGGTTGCAGCAATATAACCAGCAATTTCTATGTCTTCTTTTTTTGTAAACTTTTTAGGAATAGATATAGGATCGGAATCGATAAACGAAGGCGCATTATACTGTAGCACTTTCTCGTCGAGAAAGGATTTTATTTCCTGGAGTTCCATAACTATTGGTCTGAAAGAATTAAGCCATCTTTCATCTTTATTTCCCGATCACTTAAACCCGCTAAATGTAAATCGTGTGTTACAATAACAAAGGTCTGATTGAACTCATCGCGCAGTTTAAAAAACAACTTATGTAATTCCTCCTGGTTCTGAGAATCTAAACTACCCGTAGGCTCATCGGCAAATACCACTGCAGGATCATTAATTAAGGCACGGGCAATGGCAACACGTTGCTTTTCGCCACCACTTAGTTCGGCAGGCTTATGCGTTTCTCTATCTTTTAAATTTAAAAAGGAAAGAAGCTCTTTTGCTCTATTCTCGCTTTCTCGCCTATTTTTACCCGCAATTAATGCAGGCAAAGCAATATTCTCAATGGTATTAAACTCCGGCAATAGTTGATGAAACTGAAATACAAAACCAATATTCTCGTTTCTGAATTTAGCCAATTGCTTTTCGTTCAGACTTTGAATCGGTGTGTTATTTATGATAACATTTCCATCATCAGGTTTATCAAGCGTACCTAAAATCTGTAACAAGGTTGTTTTACCTGCACCACTGGCTCCAACAATGGAAACAATTTCACCTTCATTTACTTGTAGTTCAATTCCTTTTAGAACCTGAAGATCACCGTAGGATTTTGTTAAGCCTTTTCCTGAAATCATAAAACCTAATTAGCAAATAAAATAAACATATAAGCTGCATATAAAGCAACTAAGATGGCACCCTTCCATCGTGTTAACACACCTCGTTTTAAAGGAATAATCATCACCAATAGGAGAAATGCTACAAATACCATTACTAAAACATCAAACTGGATGATTTGCAAAGAAACATTTAATGGTTTTAGAATAGAGGTAACTCCAATAACTCCTAACAAATTAAATATATTAGAGCCGATAATATTACCTATAGATATATCTGTTTCTTTACGAAAGGCAGCAATTAAAGAAGTGGCTAATTCAGGAACACTAGTTCCAAAGGCAACCACCGAAATACCAATAACACGATCGCTAACATTTAAGGCTGCAGCAATACTCTTTGCACCACTTACCAACCATTCTGAACCAAGGTATAAACCTACTGAAGCTAGTAGTAACAATAAAATAGCTTTCCAAAGTGCTAAAGTTGGTTCCTTTATCTGTTCGCCTTGCTTTTTAGAGTCTAGTCTGGATTTGAAAACCGACCAAAGCAAATAAATTATTAATAATACAATAAAGCAGATTCCTTCAATTAAACCAACTGTTCTATCATAAGCGAATATGTAAAACAATAAAGAGGCAAACATCATCACACTCCAATCTATCCAAAGTGCCTTATTTTTTACCTTTATTGGGAGGATTATAGAAACTGCACCCAGAACGAGTGCAATGTTGGCAATATTAGATCCTACAACATTACCTATTGAAATATCGGGGGAACCACTAAAAACGGCCTTAAGACTAACTAATAATTCGGGAGCTGAAGTACCAAAAGCTACAACTGTAACTCCAATCACTAATGTAGAAACCTTTAGGTAACGCGCTATCTCAACGCTAGCTTTCACAAGCCAATCTCCACTAAAAAATAGCAAGGTTAAGCCTGCTACGAGCATCAATACACTCATTATTATTGTTTGCTTGGGTTAGAGTCCTTTTTTTTATCTTCTACAGAAGCCACGCCTGCTTCGCTTTTATGAGCATCTTCAATTTCAGTAGCATCTTCTCCTTCTTGCAAATATTCATCGTCTTCATACGAATCATAATCGGAAATATCTGTTACCGAATTGCCAATTTCACGAACCTCACGGTTAATTTCTTCTTGGCTCTTTTTTATATCATCTACTATCCCACCTGTACTATCATTAAACTCACGTTTAATATCGTCGGTAGCTTTTTTAAACTCATTCATTCCCTTACCGAACATACGGGCTAATTCAGGAATCTTACTCGATCCGAAAAGTAATAAAACAGCAAGGGCGACGAAAATAAATTCTCCACCACCAATACCTAAAAAGCATAAACTCATATTATTGAATATATCTAAAAAAATAAGCTCAAATATAATAAAATAAGGCCAATCAAATTACTACTCACTAAATATATACCAATTGAGTACTGTTCTTCATTAGTATAATTAGCATGAAACAAAAACACCCTTTAAACCAATTGGTTTAAAGGGTGCCTATATTATTATTTAGCTTTTAAAGTTTATTTCTTTTTAGCAGCTAACTTTTTCTTTTCACGTGCATCAATAACTGAAAACGTTACTGGAGTTGCAATAAATAATGAAGAATATGTACCAACTACAACACCTAACATGATAGCGAATACGAAACCTTGTATTACTTCACCACCAAATAAGAAGATTACTAACAATACAACAAAGGTAGTGAATGATGTATTTACCGTACGACTCATTGTAGAGTTTAATGCTGAATCAACAACTTCACCTTTATTTTTCTTCGGATGTAATCCTAAATACTCACGAATACGGTCAAAAACAACCACGGTATCATTAATCGAATATCCAATTACTGTAAGAATTGCCGCAATAAATGCTTGATCAATTTCTAAACTAAATGGTACAATTGAATAGAACATTGAAAATACACCTAACACAATAATTACATCATGCATCAAGGCCGCAACAGCTCCTAAACCATACTCCCAGTTACGGAAACGAATTAAGATATAAAGGAAGATTACAATTAAAGAGAACGCAATTGAGTAATAAGCTTTTGTTTTAATATCACTCGCAATAGTTGGTCCAACTTTTTGAGAGCTCATTCTGTAATTATCGATAAACTCATCGAACGTTACATTTGTTCCTAAATAAGTTTTTAAACCGTTGTATAATTTTTGCTCTAATTGATTATCAATTTCCTCACCATTCTCGTCAATCATATAGTTTGTAGCAATACGAACCTGATTATCTGAACCATAAGTTTTAACCTCAACATTTGAACCTTCGAACTCTGCATCTAAAGATTTCTTAATATCTGAAGCAGATACTGTTTCATCGAAACGAATAACGTAGTTACGACCTCCAGAGAAATCAATACCTAATTTTAAACCATGAGTTGCTAAAGAGCCTACACTCACTAATAATGCTACAGCAGATATAATAAAGAAAGTTTTCTTTTTCTCTAAGAATTTAATTTTAGTATTCTTCAAGAAACCTTCAGTCATTTTTGTACCAAACTTAAGATCTGCTTTGCTCTCTAACATTCTTTCAAAAATTAAGCGAGTAATAAAAATCGCACAGAAGAATGACGTGGCAATACCAATCATTAATGTTGTAGCAAAACCTTTAATAGGACCTGTACCAAAAACAAATAAGATTAAACCTGTTAAAAAAGTAGTAACGTTGGAGTCAATAATTGCAGAAAAAGCATTTTTATAACCATCAGCAACAGCTAAACGAACCCCTTTACCAGCAGATAACTCTTCACGAATACGCTCATAAATAAGTACGTTGGCATCAACCGACATACCAATTGTTAATACAATACCGGCAATACCAGGTAATGTTAATACAGCTCCGAAAGAAGCTAACACACCTAAAATAAAGAACATGTTTGCGATCAAAGCAAGGTCAGATACTAAACCTGCTTTGAAACCGTAGAAGAATACCATGTAAACTAGTACTACTAAGAATGCCCACATAAACGATGACAATCCTGAATCAACAGCTTCCTCACCTAATGAAGGACCAACAACAGTATCTTCAACAATACGAGCAGGAGCAGGTAATTTACCAGACTTAAGAATGTTCGCTAAATCTTTTGCCTCTTCTGGAGAAAAGTTTCCAGTAATAGAACTTCTACCACCTTTAATTTCACCATTTACAGTTGGATAAGAGTATACATATCCATCAAGTACAATAGCAATAGATTTATCAATATTTGATTTTGTTAAACGAGCCCAAACATTAGCACCTTCGGCATTCATACCCATGCTAACTTCGTAATCACCGCGTTGTCCTGTTTCAGCACGAGCGCTTGTAATTACATCTCCTTCCAATGGAGGACGACCATCATGACTTGATACTTTAATAGCGATCAACTCAAAGATTTGATCTTTACTCATTGTACCATCCTGTAACTTACGTTGAGGAAGTGCTTTTACACCCCACATAAAACGAACGTTTTTAGGGAATACAGATTGTACCTGAGGTAAAGCTAAATATGAATTTACTTTTGCAGTATCTTTTGATAAAGCCATACCAACTAAAGGTCCACCTTGACGTTGAGAAGGCATTAAAACACTAAATAAAGATTTAGTTGTTTCAGCTTGTAAAGAGTCAACTGCTGAATCTTCAGCATCTAAATCTGCTAAAAGGCCATCTTCTTTAACTTCTTCAGTTTCTACTTTAGCAACTTCCTCCTCAGCCGGCTTATTAGCTTCTGCTTTAGCAGCCTCAATTTCAGTTACTTTTTGATTTGCTTGAATAAGGCTATTTACAATTTCGCTCATCTCGTAAGTTTCCCAAAACTCAAGACTAGCAGTTCCTTGTAATAGTTTACGAACCCTTTGTGGATCTTTAATACCCGGTAGTTCAACCAATACACGACCTGCTTTTTCAAGCTTCTGTACGTTTGGTTGTGATACACCGAATCTATCGATACGAGTACGTAATATATTAAATGCATTATCAATTGCACTTTGTGACTCTACGCGAATTACTTTTAATACATCGTCATTAGAAGTATTATAGTCTATTCTACCTTTCATCTCAGGCGTATTAAAAATAGCAGCTAAACGAGCTTCTGAGTCTAATTCTGTAAACGCTTCATAAAAAAGAGTTACAAAATCAGCAGAAGTATTTTTCTCCTTTTGTTCTGCAATTTGTAATGCCTCGTTAAAAGTAGGATCTGTATTGTAGTTTGAAAGGGCTTTCAAAACATCAGCCACTTTAACCTCTAAAATAAGGTTCATTCCACCTTTAAGATCCAGACCAAAGTTAATCTCACGCTCTTTACATTCTTTATATGTATAAGATCGTAATCCAAACATAAAGTTGTAAACAGGTTCGTTAGCTATTGAATCCAGATACGTAAATTCTACTTGTGGATCTCCAAGCGCAACAGCCTTGGCTTCATTCTCCACTCTTCGCGTTTGATAAGTAAATATCAACTGATATAAACTTACTAATGCCAAAAGGATGGCAAAAGTTCTTATCGCTCCTTTGTTTTGCATCTGTTCTTAAAATTTATTGAATTTTGTCAAAAAAAATATTATTTCACTTCTGAATTGCGCAAATATATTGTTTTTTTTTAGAAATCCCACTTATGAATATCAGCAATTAAACATTCAACGAAAACAGAGAATAAGTACATAAATATCAATTACAATATGTAACCTTTTCTACAAATCTACGTTGGCCAAAAAACTAAATTAACGACAAGTGAAATTTGATTTTAATATATAAACACAGTTTTGGGAATTATAATTTGATTACACAAATTATTACTTTTTTAAATACTGCATTCTATTAAACATTACAGCAAGATGTGCATACAACGAAGTATCCTGAACTACAACATCTTCACCTAGTCTAATTCGCATTGGAGTAAAGTTCCATATTCCTTTTATACCCCCATCAACAATATCATGCGCTACTTTTTGAGCATACTCTGAAGGAACGGTTAATATTCCAATATTAACTTGTTTCTCTTCTTGCATCTTATGAAAATCATCCATATGATAAATAGGAACCCCTGCTATTTCTTTCCCTATTATATTTGCATCAACATCAAAGGCAGCCACAATCTTGAGCCCAAACTGACTTAATCCATGATCAAGAAGAAGTGCATTACCCAAGCTACCAGCACCAAAAAGGTAGGCTTCATCTATAGTTCGAAAACCCAAAAACTCCTCAAGTATGTTAATTAAGGGCTCCACCTCATAACCAACACGCGTTTTACCCACTATACTAGTGTAAGATAAATCCTTAGTTACCTGTGTAGGATCTACCCCCATATCACGGGCAATATGCGTACTAGACACAAATTGTTGATTTTGATTTTTAGCCATTTTAAGATATGCCAAGTAAGTAGGCATACGTCTTAACGAAGGCTCTGGAACTAAACCTTCTTTCTTTTTATTATCAGTGCTCATTATTTACTCTAATTCAGGGAAAGACCAAAAGTAGACCATTTTTCTTTTAAAGAAAATTTTCGTTAATAAAAAATTTAGGTGTTTTACAGCATTACATATAATTGCCTGCAAACTCTAAATATAATAAACGAAAAAAGGAGACTCAATAATGAATCTCCTTTCTGTGGGCGATGAGGGAGTCGAACCCCCGACCCCTTGGGTGTAAACCAAGTGCTCTGAACCAACTGAGCTAATCGCCCGAATGCGTAATCGTTTAATATTTTAAAAAATGTGGGCGATGAGGGAGTCGAACCCCCGACCCCTTGGGTGTAAACCAAGTGCTCTGAACCAACTGAGCTAATCGCCCGAAT
>NZ_CANLCN010000033.1:0-23190 GCF_947489045.1 Saccharicrinis aurantiacus | reverse complement strand
GCTATGAGTCATTTTAAGGCGGAGCCCAATGACTCTGACCACGCCCAGAGGACGTGGTTTTTTATATTAGAATAAACTATCAAGTCTAATGAGATGATGCCTAAACCTATAAATGTCTTTTTCACTAATCCTTTTTTCACCTCAAATCATCAAGGATATAGTTAAAGCCTAAATCATCAGGCAGATTTATTTTTTTTCTTCGAATCAGGTATTCATCATACGACATTTTAATCGGAGAATCAGGCACATATTTGGACTTCGTTATCTGAACATTTTCTTTTCCTAACGAATCTTTACCGTTAATGTCCTTATAAACTGAACGATATTTTATCGTATCAATTTTCGAAATAAAATTTGCTTTTTCTTGTCGAATCTTATTTAAATCAATGATGTAATAATTAGTTGAATCCTTTTGTGGAGGTTCAGGGAATTTTCTTGGGTGCTGTTTTGCAATTAGATAGTTTTTGTTAAATCCGACAGCGAAAACTGTTTCATCTATCAAACCAGAATATCCATTTTCTGAAACCTTTAAACTTACACTCATTTGTTCTATTTCATCTACCGCAATCAACCAAACATCATCAGTCAAGTGTTTTTGATATAGAAAACCAAATCCACCGCATGATTTTAAAATCAGTCCGACAGAAAGAATCAATATTAATCTTTGTAGTTCTTTCAAATCAATTTATTTAATAATCATTCCATTTACTGTTTGCAGAAACGTTGCTTCAAATGCCCTACAACGTTAACTGGATGAAGCTGTAAGCGATTTGAAAAGCCAAACCGACCAAAACCCAACAGAGCCGAAATTTTGTTTAGGCTATAAATTTATTCTTTTCACTAGCCCAAACAAAAGTTTCGGCGATTTTATTAAACGAACTAAACGCCCAAATCTATACTCACAGCCTATGCCCTTTATTTTTTGTTAGCTCCCGTATTTTTTTAGTTCGTTTGCTAAATTCTCTCCAGTTATTTCTTGAAAATCTAGGTTGATTGTTTTATCACCGTCTATGATAAATTCTCTTTTGTCAAAGACTAACTTATTATCAATTAGCCCAATCCCAATAATTATTGCAGTGTCTCCAATTGGTAATCTATTATACCCTTCTAAATCTTTGGTAAACCAATATTCTTGCTTTCTTTTTTCTAGTCCGTTAAGTATAACATTATCATTCTTAAAAATGAGATTTACTACGGCGTTACTCAAATTTGTATGAGCAACTAACTTAACTTGTTCTGATTTTGGATTATTATAAAAATAGTCAACATTTACCCACCCAAATTTTAATCCGTCATATGAAATGAATGCTTGGTTTATATCTTTGATTACAGATGTATCTATTTTAAGTTTTGAATCAATGGTAGTTAACTTCTGAGAGGCAAACTCTTGGAACATTTTAATTTCCCAACCCTTAAACTTTTTAATGTCTTCAATCGCTTTATTTTTAACGTATTTATTTGAATCAAATGTTTCTAGCCACCATTTTACACTTCTTATAGAATCTCTCTTTAAAAATTCTATAACCATTTCATCAATTACCCACATCTCTTTTTCAAGGTTGTTAACATATAGGTTAAATACAGAATCCCAGCAAGTCCAACTAAACCTATCTTTAAATTCTTTCGTTGCAAGAATAGTATTTTCAAAGTCCTTCATGTTCCCAAAGTAATTATAGTCGTAATGTTTTAAGTCAGTTGTATCAGAAACAATTCCATAATAATCCAAACACTCAGTCCAATATCTGTTTTTACTTATAAATTTAATCGGATATGGTACTAATGTCTTGGTTGGCTCTTCTGCATTAGACCAGTTAATAGTACCAGAAATATCTCTTTCACCAATAAAAATCAAGTTGTTATTATTAATATCTTTTTGCGGTATTTGGATTCGAATAGAATGTCCATCTTTAATCCTCAAATCATTACCGCTAGAGTCTTTGGCTGAATAATGAATCATACCATTTGAAACAAGTATATCGTTTCCATGAAGAGTCTGTAAATTTGAAAAAATAAAATCGCTAATAGTGAAGTTTTCCTTTAATTCAATATTTACACTCTGAGTAAGTTTACCATTAAAATCTACAATCGAGTTCTCTGGCACAAGTAAAACGGTTCCTTGGTTGCCAACTATAGTATTAGATTGCGTTGCATCAATTGTAAAATGTTGCTTTTTAGAACCAAGTTCTTTATAAACAATTTTTAGATTTTCTGGAATATTCCCAAACTCTTCGTCTACATTTATATTATGTGAGCACGATAGTAAATTCATTATTCCAAGTAGTACTATCAATTGTTTAAATATTCTCATGCTATTCTTTTTATATGGGAGCTAACTAATAAATATCCCACTAGTTCGTGATATATTTACAAAAACCAAATATATAAACATTTCGTAAACGCTTACCGCCTTAAGTGCTTTAAAAATAAGAGTGATGTGGGCTTGTTTCTTATTTGCGTCAGGCGCTTTGGGGCTTATTTGATGCAAGCTTCCTGCAACTGTGCAACAGATTTGCATCGCTGATGCAAGCTTCCTGCAGCCGTGCAACAGATTTGCATCGCTGATGCAAGCTTCCTGCAGCCGTGCAACGGATTTGCATCGATGCAAGCTTCCTGCAACTTTGCAACAGATTTGCGTCACTGACGCAAGCTTCCTGCAACTTTGCAGCGGATTTGCGTCACTGACGCAAGCTTCCTGCAACTTTGCGGCGGATTTGCGTCACTGACGCAAGCTCCCTGCAACTTTGCGGCGGATTTGCGTCGCTGACGCAAACTTCCTGCAGATTTGCAGCAGATTTGCGTCAGAGTAGCTACGAAGGCTCATTATTCAACCCTAAAAACACTGATTATCAGCTATACGATGTGAAATTATTTTAATATAGCCTTACGTATACCTCATATAAATCAACCAAAATCTAAACAATTATGTTTGATCATGTTAAACTAACAAATTTACGAAACAGCGAAGTGGGTAAGTTGATTTGGAAAGGCAAAAACGAGGCTTTTTACAACGATTATGTGATTTACGGAAGTTCTAAATCAATGTTCGAAGAGAGTGATGCCATAGTATCTGATGAAATAATTACAAACTAGAGTTTTAACAGCACTTATAACTACAGCCCCATTTCCTGAAACAGGAGACGCTCTAATTAAAAGCTTTTCAAGCCTTGATTCACATTAATAATATCCTTTTGTCTAAGTTTAGCCATCAACTTGTTTCCATTGAGGCATCAGTTAACGAAGACATGCATAAACTTCCTCTAAAAATAATTCGGTAACAAATGACCAAGTTATGTTATCTATATAATGAAATTCTGAGCTATTAAACTCCATTATTTCTTCTTCGAAATGTTTTACAAGTACTGATTTAACTAAATCGTGAGCTTCTTTATCTAGTTTCTGTTGCTTTATTACATCTTCATACTCTATCCAATGTATTCGTGTTGCAGATTCATGCAGAGCTATGGGTATGTCATTTAAGAAATCTTGCAACTCAATTTCACTTTCACTTCGTGTAGTAATTTTGGGGATATAAGATGTTGTTTTCTGAGCAAATATATCATCTTCCTTATCACTAGCGTTTATCAAGTAATCGAATGCCATTAAGGATAACACCTCCGATTTTTCTTTAATCTGGCTTAAAGCTTCTGCGTTTTCTAACAATTGGGGATATCGTTTATTGGCGTAGTCGCATAATTTTAAAGACAAGTCTGCGGTAAAGCTATCCTTTACTTCAAAGTACTTTTTAAAGTCTTCATTTAACTGGTGTAAATCGTCTAAAAACTCTTGTTTATCCACAACTAATTAATTGATTAATGGGTTTGAACGACTCGGATAAAAGATAGAAATAATTAAAAAAACAAAGCTCTAAAATCCCCTTGTGCCGAACTTTTATTTAAACTTAATATTTTCTGAACATAAATAGCGATGATGCAATAAAAAGTATTATTGTTTTAGCAGTCACTTGTGGTTTTTATCTATACTATAAGTGAGTACAACAATGGTAGCCGACTGCCTGAGGTTTCCTCTTAAACTACCACAAAACTCGTATGAGCAACTAAGGCTCAAATGCACTCTAACGTAGTTATTTATTCCTATGTTTCTCAAGCAACTCAATTGTGTGTGATAATAATTCAGCACCTCCGTAGTTGCCATGTCCTGGAATAACAACTTCTATATTCTCATATTGCTCCATTACCTTTTTTACCGTGAAATCCCAATCCTCTAAAACAGCCTCTCCTATATACCCTAGATTCCTTGAATCAGAAGATTTAATAAGACAACCTCCAAATAATAACTGTTCATTAGGAATCCAAACTGTGATATTGTCAAATGTATGTCCCCCACCCAGAAATCTGCACTCAAGTTTAAGTCCGTTAAAATCAATTATTAAAGAATCAACAAATGAGGTGGAAGGAACATGGAGCTTATCCTCTTTGCATTTTTTTACGGTAAGACTATTGGCAATTGTTTCGATGCCTCGCGTTTGAAGATAATCCAAACCACCAATGCAGTCTTCATGGTAATGACCTGCAATAAATTTCACAAACTGAACATTTAATGAATCCTCAATAAATTCAATCAATTGTTTTGTCATTTCGTTGTTCCAGGGAGTATCAATCATGATAGCCTGTCCATTTCTTATTACAATTAATCCATTTGCAGAAACTCTACCAAAGCTTTCTGTATGACTCCATGATTTATGAATAAAAATTGAATCTTGGATTTGAGTTAATTGAAGATCTTCATTAATTATTATTTTACTTTCAGTTTGGGCGTGTAATAAAGTTGCTCCCATTAGCCCGATTAATAAGATTAAAACTTTTCTTTTTATCATATCTCAAATTCATTAACTGTTTGTTTCCTGCTATCTCTTTTTGCCACCAGGTGCAATAACTCTAATAATGCGCTGCTGATTATAACTGATACTTGGGCTTTATGCCTCATTATTGTGCGGGTTTTAACTATTCATTTTGGTATAAGTCAATAGCTTTTAGATAATCTTCGGCACCTTCTTTTGTCATATCGTATATAAACCCCGATAATTCTTTATGGTTATTGTCAATCCATTTTACAAGAGAATCACGTCGCTCTATCCAAACCTTCCAATCAGCACTCTTACTCTCAACAAATTCAATTACAGTAACTTTTCCTTCGCTTAAATATATATTCTGACGTGTTATCATTGGATTGTTTTCAAGAAATTCAAAACGTTTGGATGATATAGATACAACAACATCTATGATACTATCACACCTATAAATTTCCAGAATTTCATGAGTAGGTTGAAAAACGGAGTCCCATTGGTAGTATACTTGGAAATCTGATTTTGTGTATTTCTTTTCATACCCATCATCCTTTATAGTAATAGTGTCGTTCAGATAATCAGAAATGCTGTTAAAACCCTTATTATAATATCCTTCAATAAACTTTGTATAAGTTGAAAAGTTATCTGCTCGATTGCAAGATGTGGCCAATATTAATAACGCTATAAAAAGAATCTGTCTCATTGTTTGTTTAAAGTATATTCACAGTTTAGTATAATATTATCAACATTTACCCATAAACTTTTATTCAAGCCTATGGCGTTTATTTTTTATTGATAGTAATTCTTATCCATAATAAATTTCACTTTCTTCTAGCAGTGCGGCTTTCAAAAAATTATATTGTTCTGTTTGTTTTTCATAACGTTGCCAACTACCGTATGCTATTAATACTCATTCTCAATACCACCCTAATATATTTCCTGAATACTCATCATCAATGGAGATATACACAAGCTAGAATATTTAATTCAGGTATGAAAATAGCAAAACTTCTGTTATGTTCATCTACAATGTTATGTTCCTAAAGAGAATTGATTGGCATCTTTGCCATATTATGGCGAATCAAAGTCGCAAAAGTGAGATATGATGGTGCAAAACTTAGGTATGATGGCAAAAAGCAACTCTTATTCAGAAAATATTAAGCCTTACAATTTATTTGTACCTTTACTGAAAACACTAACTATCGATGTTGAAAAGAACAACCACTATCCTCATTATATTGCTGATACCTGTCCTTTGTAAGGCATCCGACTTTGGTTCTAAATTTGGACTTATATTTCAGTTTGGCACTCACATACAGCGTATCGGCCTAAGCTATCAGCTCTATTACTACGATAACTTTTATCAGCTCAACCAAGGTGCGGCCATATACTTTAACAGGCGAAACCTTGGCCCTAAAATTAGCAGTAAAGAGTTTCAAACCTTTGCTGGGTTTCATATATCGGGCGACCAAACCAACCAATACAAAACATACATTAATGAGTATTCATTGATGAATAGCAATAAATATTCGGGCGGATATAACTTCAGATGGTATTGGAACGATATACAAACCACGCAGGCAACCGGCGAATTGGTGCTTCATTTTGATGAAGTGAGTTTCCTGTTTCAAAACGACATTCTGGGCTTTATAAAGGGACACGAGGATAAATACAGAACCGGTGCTTTTGCCTTTTTATACACCAAAGAGGATAAGCAATTGGCTTTGCAATCGACCACCTGGACAGGCAAATGTAGCAAAGCCAAAAAAGTAAAAGATTCTGATTATCCCGCAAGGTATGGATACAAAGATTTACGCGATGCACATTACGGGCGCTTTTCGCACGGCATTATGGCATTTAGATATGAGCAGGCTGGTAATTTTTCGCAATCGTATAATGCCGAATTAGGTATTGATGCCGAGCAAATTCGCCATCTGTTTCAAAACAGAATGGTTCACGATATGATTATTAGAAGCAAAGACTCTAAACTAGGCGGAAACCCCCATGTGCCCATGTTGCAAGAAAATGGTTTACCCTATCTTTTTGAGGATGGTGAAAAAGTGCGCAAGCCAAAATTGTATTTACAAGGTGGTGTAAACGGGTATCTTTTTTATTAGAACAGCTAAATTTGTAACATACAAATACCAACACATATTTTATGAACTGGCATTTGTACCTATTTAAACTATTTTACCTCCATAAACTCAACAGGTGCTCCGTTGTGTACTATAAAAGCTACACGCACTCCTTCGCCCGGAGAGAAGGTTTCAACCAATATTTCTTTGCCTTCCAAGGCCGCCTCAATATTATCTACCTCGTAGGCTACGTGAGGCACATTCTGAAACATTTCTGGCATATTACTATCTGCATCACACTGAATAAATTCGATTTTGAATGCATCATTGGCAAAATCAGTATAATGTATTTTTCCGGGTTCATAAAAGCCATCCCATTTTTTATTCTCCGTAGTTGGTATACCAACGTGGCTAAACTTGTAGTCCATATTTCTTAAGATTTTAGATGTTATTTCAAATGCACTACAAATAAACAAGCTTCATACGCAACTTACTTGATGTATTTTATCAGATACTTGCATTATTTTACCCCATATTAAAATATGAAACTCTTGAACTATACTTTCTTCTGATATTGCGATGGACTCATACCTGTTTTGGCTTTAAAGAACTTAATGAAGTTGCTAGGCGATGAGAAACCAAGATTATAAGCTACCTCTGTAACCGACATATCGGGCTTATTTAATAAATCTTTAGACACCGTTAAGCGCTTCTCTTGATAAAAACTATATATAGGTATACCAAACACCTTTACAAAAGCTTCTTTTATTACGGTGCCACTTACTAAAAACCTCTTTGATAAATCTTGAATAGAATAATGCTTACTAAGATCGCTTATTATAAGATCACGTACCTTTTGTGCCAGTTGCATTTTATATTCATTAATTGCTAATAATTTACTATTCCCTACCGAAATATCATACAGATGCAGAATACTCAATTCCTTGGCCTTAGCATATAAATATTCATGCAATAAACTTACGCCCATATTTCTATTACCCCCAATTTGAGTCAATATTGATCTAATTTCGGGTGACACAAACAGTTTCACAAATAAGAATTTCTCTTGGTCTGCAGAAATCTTAAAACCCTCTTGTGCTATAATGTGCTTTAACTTGCTTAGGCTGTTTTGCTGATAACGAATAGAGCAAATAAAAAACATCTCATTGGCTTTTAAACGCATATTAAAACCAAAGTGATGATTGTACATCACCACTGCATCACCATTTCTTATTTCTGTTTGCAGTATGTCTTTTTCGAATACTTGTATTCTTACATTTATGGTAAAAGATAGCACCCATTTATCATTACTCGAAATTGGCACCCCTTGCAACGAAAAATCATCGCTAAGTTTACCATGCAATAATAAAATCTCCAATCCATCATCATAATCCTTATTAAAGGCAAACAGCTCGCCTTTTTTTCCATTATAAATGATAGGATCGTTATTATTCGTATCCTTAAGTCCTAGTTTATTTCGGAATTCTCGTACTATTAAAGGAAAATTATTATTCATTAACTAAAATTTCATAAATATGATTTATTCCGACTAAATGGAATACTTTACTGAATAAATGGAGTTAAAAACACGCCCCATTGCAATATACTTTTGCTCACAGTAAAAAACAAAAAAGTTATTATACTATGAGCAAAAGAATTTTATCGATAACAGCAATGCTGTTTATGGTTATGACAGTTTCTTTGTCAGCAAAAAATAAAAAACCAAATATCGTTGTAATATGGGGTGACGATATAGGTATTTGGAATATTAGTGCTTACAACATGGGTACAATGGGCTACAACACCCCTAACATTGATCGCATTGCACAAAACGGTGTTAAATTTACTGATTTTTATGCAGAACAGAGTTGTACTGCCGGTCGTTCTGCTTTTATTACTGGTCAAATGCCAGTACGTACCGGACTTACTAAAGTAGGAATGCCGGGTGCTGAAGTTGGCTTGTCAGAAAAAGATCCTACAATAGCTGAGGTTTTAAAAGGTATGGGTTACAACACCGCTCAATTTGGTAAAAACCACTTGGGTGATAAAAATGAATACCTTCCGACCAATCATGGTTTTGATGAGTTTTTAGGCAACCTTTATCACTTAAATGCTGAGGAAGAGCCTGAAAATGTTGATTATCCGAAAGACCCTGAATTTAAAAAACTCTTTGGCCCTCGTGGCGTAATTCACTCTGAGGCTGATGGTCCGGTAAAAGATACAGGCCCCCTTACCAAAAAACGTATGGAAACGGTTGATGATGAATTTGCTGCAGCTGCTGTTGATTACATCGATAGAAAATCTAAGGATGACGAACCTTTCTTTTTATGGTTCAACTCAACACGTATGCACTTCCGCACGCATGTTAAAAAGGAAACAGTAGGTAAATCTGGTCAAAACTTTTATGCTGATGCCATGATGGAGCATGATGAGCATGTGGGTATGATACTAGATGAATTAGAGCGTTTAGGTTTGATGGAGAACACCATTATTATGTACGGAACAGACAATGGACCGCATAAAAACACTTGGCCCGATGCAGCAACTTCACCATTCCGAAGTGAAAAAAACACAACCTGGGAAGGTGGTTTTAGAGTTCCTGCTATGATTCAGTGGAAGGGTCATATTCCTGCTGGGAAAACAGTAAATAACATGATGTCGCACCTCGATTGGATGCCAACATTTGCTGCAGCAGCAGGTAACGATAACATTGCTGAAGAACTTAAAAAAGGGAAACAAATAGGCGATAAAACATTTAAGGTACATCTTGATGGTTATAACTTCTTACCATATTTAACGGAAGAAACAGACGAGAGTCCGAGAGAGAACTTCTTTTATTTTACTGATGATGGCGATTTATCAGCAGTTAGAATGGGAGATTGGAAAATTATGTTCTCAGAACAGCGAGCTCAAGGAACTTTACAAATTTGGATGGAAGATTTTACCGACCTACGTACGCCTAAACTGTTTAATCTGCGTCAAGATCCTTTTGAAGAAGCTGATGTAACCTCAAATACTTATTACGATTGGTATATCGATCACGCCTACTTTATTTACAAGGCAGCATGGGAGGTACAGAAAATGGTAAGCTCATTTGAAGAATTTCCGCAACGCCAAAAACCAGCATCGTTTAATGTAGAAGCCATAACAAAAGCAATTAGTGGAGAAAAACAACAATAACGATTATCCTTTATAGATAATCTTATTAACCATAAGCTCGGTTTTTACTGTCTACTAGCCTTTGGGTGAAATAAAGTAGCCCAAGGCTAGTAGTAAAACATTTCATTAAAGATTTACAGTTAGTAGTGTGACTGTGTAGTTGTGAATGTAGTTAAGGATGACCAGAATATTGGTCATCCTTTTCTTGTAATTTATTCCAATTTCATATTGGATTTAGCTATAGTATTTAAAAAAATACATATACCCATTAGACCTTAATGCCTTAAAAATGTTTTTCCCTATTTTGTATCAATACATTTCATCAGCATCGGAAACTCATGCACAAAGTTCTCAGTAAATAAGCCTGAATTTAGGTTTTCTTCAATCTCTTCGATAGTCCAAAACCTACCTTCACTAACTTCATCGGGCGAACAACTCAGAGCTTCATCGCTAATGCAAGTAAAAGCAAACACAAGTTCTCTTTCAATATCCGATTCCCACACATAAGTTTTAAAAGGTTCGGCCTGAAATTGTTTTAGTCCAATCTCTTCACAAGCTTCTCGCTGTAGCGATAAATCAATAGATTCACCATCGGTAACATGCCCACCAACCGCGGTATCCCATTTACCGGGTGCTACTAATTTATTCATCGCTCGCTTTTGCAAAAACAAATCTCCTCTGCTATTAAAAACCTGTAAATGCACTACAGGGTGTAATATTTTTGATCCTGAATGCGCCACACTTCTGGGCATTTTACCTTCAACAGCACCCGCTTCATTCACAATAGGTAACCACTCCTCTCTCCCATACTTGGCTCCTTGTTGTTTCTTTCTATACCACTCAAACGCAAAAAACACACCAAAAAGTGCATAAAATCCGGGTCCACTTATGGCTACCCAAACAGCATTACTCATAAATAAGGCTGCTGCAAAAACCAATAAGGTGTGCCCCAAAACCAACCAAAATATTGTTCTAATACTTTTTAGCATTTCATATTGCTGCCAAGCACTAAACTGCATACCATTCATATATCGGCCGGCCATCATCATCATGATGTTTTGTTTACCATAGGCTGATATGCCCAATATCGCGCAAAATAATAAGCCAATGATACCTGGTTTAAGTTTAAAAAACACATCATTTTCTAGCACAATAGATACCAAGCCCATTAGAACCAATAGGCCCACATCAAACAATACAAACTTATCGGGCTTTTTACCCTTTATTAAGCTGTAAACTATTTCAATACCTCCAAAGGCTATTGCTACAATTAAACCCACTTCTGTACCCCAAATACTATCTGCTAATATAAAAACAAGTAAAGGCGCTAAGCCGGGTAATAATTTTTTAAGTAAAATTCGAATATCCATATGCTTCAATGTGAGTGTGCAAATGAAGTAAAACTTATTTTGTCTTTCAAATTATTAAGTCAGTTCATTCGTTTTTAGCTGGTAGTCAGCGGCAAAATTTATCCATTAAAAATATAAAACCAAGCTGTGTATAGAATTTATATAGATTCAATAGAATTACCATCAAACATTTTTCTGCATCAACGGTTAGTTTATCACTATTAGAGGTATTAATCTTATATAATAACAATAGTTAGCAAAGGTTCTGAAAGTATATTAACTACTAACATCTGACTGAAAACTAACGAACTATTAATATAATGAGTATAAATAAAAGCGATAACGACACTCAATTAAACACAATTCGGCAAAAAGTGGATGCGTTTAAGGAGACTCTCAATACAATACATCAGCAAAATGCTAAACAAAAGGCACGTCATAAAAGCAGAGCCAAATTATTGGCCCGCGAACGTATCGACTTATTAGTGGATGAAGGAACCCCTTTTATTGAATTATCAGCCCTTGCCGCCTTTGATCAATATGACAATCAATTTCCCTCAGCGGGTATAATTACTGGCATAGGAATTATCAACGGAATAGAGAGCATTATTATAGCTAACGATGCCACAACCAAAGGTGGCACCTACGTAAAAGAAACCATAAAGAAACACCTCAGAGCCCAAGAAATTGCTGAAGAAAATAACCTCGCTTGTGTTTACTTGGTAGACTCAGGCGGTATTTTTTTACCAGAACAAGCCAATGTATTTCCTGACAAGAATGACTTTGGACGCATTTTCTATAATCAAGCGCGTTTATCCGGAAAGGGCATTCCACAAATTAGTATCGTAATGGGATCGTGTACTGCAGGTGGTGCATATATTCCGGCCATGAGCGATGAAACAATTATAGTAAAAAACCAGGGTACCATATTCTTAGGCGGTCCTCCATTAGTAAAAGCGGCAACCGGAGAAGAAGTTAGTCCTGAAGAATTAGGTGGTGGACTATTACACACTACTGAATCAGGAGTTGCAGATCACTTAGCAGACGACGACCACCATGCCATAGAAATTTGCCGTACTATTTTTAAAACTTTACCACAAACTAAAAATAATAGTAGGCAACAGCAAGAAGCCAAAGCCCCTCTGACAGATATTAACGATATGTATTCGGAAGTGCCAGAGCCAGGAAGCTCTGTGAAAGATGTTAAAAAACTTATCGATTTTATTGTTGACGAAAGCAAGTTTGATGAGTTTAAAGCCAATTACGGAACTACCCTCGTTACAGGGTTTGCCCATATTAACGGCTATAATGTTGGTATACTTGCTAATAATGGCATTCTTTTTTCAGAGTCTGCACAAAAAGGGGCACATTTTATACAACTCTGTAATTCTCGCAATATACCAATGGTATTTCTTCAAAACATTACCGGCTTTATGGTTGGTAAAGAGTATGAACGAAGAGGAATTGCCAAAGATGGTGCTAAAATGGTAAACGCCTTGGCCAATTCCGAAGTACCTTTCTTTACCATAATGATTGGGGGGAGTTATGGTGCCGGAAACTATGCCATGGGCGGAAGAGCCTTCAACCCTCGCTTGTTATTCTCTTGGCCCAATTCTAGTATTTCGGTAATGGGGCCGCAACAAGCAGCAGAGGTATTGGCTACCGTAAAAAAGGATCAAGCCAAAGCGCTAGGTAAAGAAATTTCTGAAGAAGATATTGCAAAACTTAAAGAGCAAACCGTAGAGAGTTATCAATCTCAAGCATCTCCTTATTATGCCACTAGTCGTTTGTGGGATGATGGAATTATTGATCCTAAAGATACGAGGTTGGTATTAAGTATTGGTTTAAGTATCAGCCAAAACAAACCCAACAAAAAATCTAATTACGGCATTTTTAGAATGTAAAAAATTACCTGTATATAATAGAAACCTTAAAACAGATATATATGCAAACGATCACTTTTTCTATTGAAAACAAAATTGCTTATTTAGGTCTTAACCGACCAGAAAAACGCAATGCTTTAAATAGAGTATTAATTGAAGAAATAATTGAGACTTTAGAAACTAGCAAAGCCAATAGAGATATCCGAGTTTTAGTACTCTATGGTGAAGGCGAAACATTTTGCGCTGGTGCCGATTTAGAGTGGATGAAACAAGGTGTTGTGCAAGATAAAACACGCAATATTAACGATGCTAAATTGTTTACTACCCTCTTCAATCTGATACATAAATTCCCTAAACCAGTTTTATGCGAGGTACAGAAATCTGCATTTGGTGGCGCTGTAGGAATAATGGCATGTTCTGATATTGTAATAGCTGATAAAGATGCAGTTTTTGGTTTTCCTGAAATCAAACTAGGACTCATTCCGGCAACTATTGCACCTTATATTCTAACAAAAATGGGAAGTAGCAACACCCGCAAACGTCTTTTAATACCCGACCCTTTTACTGCTGAAGAAGCCTTAAACGAAGGTTTGGTGCACTTTATAACAGAAAAAACTAGCCTCAGAGAAACTACCATAAGAATTGCTCAATCTATTGCACAGGCCGCACCTGCAGCAATTATTCAAACCAAAGATTTGATCCATCGCCTTGAGGAAAATGTAGAAGAAGAAACTGCACACCTTTTTTGCGCCAGACTTATTGCCGGAGCACGAACTTCGAGCGAAGGACAAGAAGGAGTTAAAGCTTTTTTAGAGAAAAGAAAACCCTATTGGATTGAATCTAACTCAAATTAAGAACTCACGTAAATTATCATTATGATAAAACGAATACTGATTGCGAACAGAGGAGAGATTGCTGTTCGCATTATTAAAACAGCGCATAAATTAGGCATTGAAACTGTTGCTATATATACGCAGCAAGAAGACCATGCCTTGCACATACAGAAAGCCAACTTTAAGGCCTTACTGCGTGGCAATGATTTGCAATCGAGTTACCTCGATATAGAACAAATTGTAGCTATCGCAAAACAATATGGCGCAGATGCCATTCATCCTGGATATGGCTTCTTATCTGAAAACTCAACTTTTGCCCAACACTGTATCGATAATAATATCATTTTTATAGGCCCTTCTCCTGAAGCCATTCAGTTAATGGGTAATAAAAACAGAGCCAATACAATAGCTGCACAAAACAAAGTGCCACTACTTAAAAAAATAAGTGGTACTATTGATGAAATGATATCACAGGCCGGTGAATTAAAATTACCGCTTGTAATCAAAGCTGCCATGGGTGGTGGCGGAAAAGGAATGAGAATTGTTCGCAATTTAGATGATCTCCCTTCTGAGATAAAGCGTGCAGGAGAAGAATCGTTACGATACTTTGGAAGCAATGAAGTATATATCGAACAATACATTGAAAATCCACGTCATATCGAAGTGCAAATATTGGCTGATGAACACGGTAATACCTTGCACCTATATGAGCGCGAATGTTCGATACAAAGGCGCCATCAAAAAATAATTGAAGAAGCCCCAGCTCCGAACTTAAGCGAGGAACTAAAATCCAAGCTTTATGCCGATGCCATTAAGCTCGCTAAAAGCATCTCATACAAAAATGCTGGTACCATCGAATTTCTATTAGCCAATAATAGGGAGCACTACTTTCTTGAAATGAACACTAGAATTCAGGTAGAACATCCAGTCACTGAGGTTATCACAGGTATTGATATTGTTGAGCAACAAATTAAAATTGCCGAAGGCAAAGCGCTGCCATTCAACCAAAATCAACTTGCAGTTTGCGGACATGCCATAGAAGCACGTATTTATGCCGAAAACCCCGAAGATAATTTTAAACCTTCTTTCGGTAGAATACTAACTACACATATTCCGCATCATAATAATATCAGAATTGATGGTGGTGCACAAGCAACAGAAAACCTTAATCCTAATTTCGATCCGCTCCTTAAAAAGGTAATTGCTAAAGGCAATACCAGATTGGAAAGCATTTCAATATTGCAAAAGTTTTTAAACGAATACGCCCTGTTTGGAGTTACCACTAATAGAGAGTACTTAATAAATATAATTAATGATGAAGATTATATAAACGCTAATATATCAACGGCATTCTGCAAACTAAAAACAGCACTTTTATCAAACAATAAAATCCTATCGACGAACACAAAAACCGTATTAACCGCAGCATATTGGGCATTAAAAAACAGACCAAGCAACACACCTTCCTCAACATGGCATTCTCTTGGTTATTGGAGACAATATGCTAAAGCAGTATTGAATATGGATAGTGTACAAGTGCCTTCCAGTTTGCTTGATCACCACAAAACTGGTTTAAGCTTTAAATTTGAAGATAGCAATCCGCTTTCGGTTACTAATATTCAAATTGAACAAAATGAGCTGAGTTTTATTATAGATGATGTATTCGCTAAGTTGAATTATTTTATTAGCGAAGAAGGGGCATTTTACTTGCAATATAAAGGAGAAAAACATCTGATTATCGACAAGCCTGAACGGATAAAACGAATTAGTGCCAATGGTACTAATACTATAAAATCGTTGAAAGCGCCTATACCAGGAAAAATAATTGAGATATTGGTTAACGAAGGTGATCAGATAAAAAAAGGTGATACACTAATGATTTTAGAAGCTATGAAAACCGAAAATAATCTTCTTGCATGGAAAGATACCACAATTACAAACATCAATATAACTGTAAATGATCAGGTTCAATTGGATCAAATATTAGTAGAAACCGAATAGAAATTCAGACATATATAATCACACTAACGATATTAAAAAGCACAAATTAATGAATCCATATTACTCAGAAGAAAAAGAAGCATTCAGACAAAAAGTAAGATCTTTTGCCGAACAAGAAATAAAACCCCTTGCTGCAGAACTCGATGCCAATGAAATATTCTCAACTGAACTGTCGCAAAAAATGGGCCAAGCAGGCTTATATGGCATTGACCTTGATAAAAAATATGGTGGACAAGGATTAGATACACAATCTTATATAATTGCTGTTGAAGAAATAGCTAGAGTTGATGGTTCTCAGGCCGCAACTATGGCTGCCCATAACTCTTTGGGTGTATCGCCCATTTATAATTATGGAACCGAAGAACAAAAGCAAAAACTACTGCCATCGCTATTAAATGGTGACAAGTTGTGGGCTTTTGGATTAACCGAAGAAAATGCAGGTTCTGATGCTAGAGGTGTTGAAACCAGCGCTACTAAAACCGCTGAAGGTTGGGAGCTTAATGGCACCAAACGCTACATTACAAATGGCAGTAGCAAAATGATGGCTGGCATCACAGTTTTAGCGCAAACTGGCGAAAAAAATGGAAAAGCCTCCTACTCTACTTTTATTTTAGATAGAAATACTACTGGGTTTTCTACTAAAAGAACTTTAGGCAAAATGATGTGGCGCGCTTCTGATACAGCGGAAATTAAAATCGATAAATGTCTCGTTAGTGATAATGATTTATTAGGCGAACAAAACAAAGGCTTATCTCAGATGCTAAAAACCTTAGATTCAGGACGCTTATCCATAGCTGCCATGGGATTAGGTTTGGCTCAGGGTGCGTTTGAATTAGCCCTTGCCTATTCAAAAGAGAGACAGCAATTCGGAAAGGCTATTCACAACTTTCAAGCAGTGCAGTTTAAACTTGCCGATATGGATTTACAAATAGAATTGGCTCGTAATTTATTATACAAAGCTTGTTGGTTGAAGGATAACGGACAGCCTTTCGGCAAAGAAGCTGCTATGGCCAAATTATATTGTTCCGAAGTGGCTAAAAATGTATCCGACGAAGGAGTACAGATATTTGCAGGAGCAGGCTTATTTCAAGGTGCAGATATTGAGCGCTTTTATCGCGATCATCGTATATTAAGAATTGGGGAAGGAACAAGTGAAATATTGAAATTAGTTATTTCAAGGCACCTTGGTGTTTAAGATTCATTTTGATCTAGACATTAGCTGATATTAATTTTATTATTTTGCAACATAATAAATTCTATACATTCAAAAAGGAATTAATCCCTTGTAAGGATACAATCTTAATCTAATGTCTAGATACTATAATTAACCATGGAAGATAGAAAGAAAGACCATATAGCATTAGCTTTTAAAGCAAACTTAAGTAACTCTGAAAACGATCAGCGTTTTAGTTACGAACCTTTATTGGCGGCGCATCCAAACGGAGAAACATCGCCCATTAAATTTTTAGGCAAAACTATGCAACACCCGTTTTGGATTTCCTCAATGACGGGAGGCACTAAACATGCCAATGAAATCAATAGAAATTTAGCTAAAGTAGCTCAAAAGTATGGTTTAGGAATGGGCTTAGGCTCGTGCCGATCTTTGCTCGATTCTGATAGAAATTTATCGGATTTCAATGTACGTTCGCTAATTGGTGATGAGCAGCCCTTTTATACCAACCTAGGAATTGCACAATTAGAACAGCTGATTGATAATGATGAAACAGATAAAATACTCCATCTAAATGATACACTTAAAGCCGATGGATTAATTATTCATATCAACCCATTGCAAGAAGCCTTTCAGCCAGAAGGCGACCGCTTTAAATATGCGCCCATTGAAACTATAAAAAAGCTAATCAGCAAGCTCAATATTCCTATTATTGTAAAAGAAGTTGGTCAAGGAATGGGATACGAAAGTCTGAAAGCTTTACTACAGTTAGATATTGAAGCTATTGAATTTGGTGCCTTTGGAGGAACTAATTTTACCAAACTTGAGCAGCTTCGCAATACAAATATTTACGAACAATCAGATAGCTTTTCGTATGTGGGCCATACTGCTGAAGAAATGACCTTAATGGTAAATCATATACTGGAAGAAATAGAACCTAAATGCAAACAACTTATTATTTCAGGCGGCATTAACAATGTATTGGATGGATATTATCTAACGCAAATAAGTAAGCTTCCTGCAGTAATTGGAATGGGTTCTGAGTTCTTAAAACATGCCATCATTGATTTCGATGATCTTGATGAATTTGTGAGTGAATTGGTAGAAGGCTATAAATTGGCAAGTCATTTTTTAAGAGTCAGACAATAATACTTACAAGAAGAAATAACTATCAACAACTAGCTAATTACTAGAATAATGATAAAAGGATTCTCAAAACTATCAGCTAAACAAAAAGTACAGGAGCTTACCGCAGCTTATGGTTTATCTTCCGACTTTAATAAAACTATAACGCAGCATATTCATCCTGATTTACAGGAAAAATACAATCAATTTTCTGAGAATACAATCAGCAACTTTTACATGCCTTTTGGTGTTGCTCCGAGCTTTGTAATCAATAACAAAGAGTATGCAATACCAATGGTTATTGAAGAAAGTTCTGTTGTTGCTGCGGCATCTAAGGCTGCCAAATTTTGGAGTTCAAGGGGTGGCTTTCGAACCAAAGTAATATCCTCTAAAAAAGCAGGTCAACTCTTCTTTAAAACAGACATTGCTTATGAAGAACTCATTCTTCATAAATCTGAAATCGATAACTTCTTAATCAATTCAGTTAAGGACATTACTGCCAGCATGGAAAAACGCGGTGGTGGTATATTAGGTATGGATTTGCTAAAAGAAAATACAGCTGATGATAATCTGTTTTGTCTTTTAGTAGATTTTGAGACCAAAGATTCAATGGGCGCCAATTTTATTAACTCCTGCCTTGAGGCAATGGGTGAAGCTCTGAAAGAATTTGTATCCACGCATTTCAATTCTAGCGATGATACATCTACTGAAATAATCATGGCCATCTTATCAAACTATACGCCCGAGTGCGTAGTTGAATGCACAATTGAATGCAGTATTGATGAATTAACACCCTATGCAGGAAGCTATTCTGCTGCAGATTTTGCCTTACGCTTTAAAAATGCAGTAGATATTGCCAACACCAATACACACCGTGCAGTTACGCATAATAAAGGTATTATGAATGGAATTGATGCTGTAGTATTGGCTACAGGTAATGATTTTCGTGCTATTGAAGCTGGTGTTCATGCCTATGCTGCGCAAAATGGAAAATATTTGGGCTTAACTGAAATTACGCTGGATAAAAACAACTTTAAATATACATTACGAGTTCCTTTGGCTGTTGGAACTGTTGGAGGATTAACTAAACTGCATCCAATGGCAAAAAATGCATTAGAATTACTTCAGTCGCCAAATGCTCATGAGCTAATGCAAATAATGGCTGCTGCTGGTATGGCCAATAATTTTTCTGCAATTGCAGCCTTGGTTACCAGTGGTATTCAAAAAGGACATATGAAAATGCACCTATCTAATATACTCGAAGAATTTGCTTGCAACGCACAAGAAAAAGAAGAAGCTGAGAATCATTTCAATTCAAATACGATCAGCCACTCAGCTGTAAAATCATTTATAGCTAAAATTCGTTCCTAAGATGGAAAAACAAGAGGCAATTTTTAAGTCTAGGGGAAATGGCAAACTATTGCTATCAGGCGAATACCTGATACTAAAAGGAGCTAAAGGATTATCTCTACCCACCAAATACGGACAAGATTTGGAAGTATATACACATAACGGTGAAACGATTTTATGGGAGAGTTATAATTTAGATGGCTTATGGCACAAAGTAGAGCTCGATAAATCGTTAAAAATAATTGAAACTACAGACAATCAATTTGCAGAACGTTTACAAGCCATTTTAAAGCAGTGCTTAATTCAAAGTACAATTAACGCTTCCGACCTTGGAGGAAAAAAATTCATTACAACTATAGATTTTGATACGGCATGGGGACTAGGAAGCAGCTCTACCCTCATTTATAACTTATCGCAATATTTTAAAATAGATGCTTATGAATTGCAATTGAAGACCTTCAATGGATCAGGATATGATGTAGCAAATGCTGGAATAGATAGTCCTATATTTTACGAATTAAATAATAAGAAGCCGTTTTTTAAGGCGGTTCAATTTTCGCCAAGCTTTAAAAACCAACTCTTTTTTATCTATTCGGGCAGAAAAGTAAGTTCGCAAAAAGCTATTTCAAAATTTATTGATAAGCCCATTCAAAACAGAACAATTACATCGGTAAGCCAATTAAGCGACCTTATCTCACTTACTAATAATATTGATGATTTTATTAAGCTGATTAAGTTGCATGAAGATACCATTGGCGAATTAATTGATCAAAAACCCTTGGGAAAACAGTTTTTCTCTGATTTCAGAGGGACAACAAAATCCTTAGGTGCATGGGGAGGTGATTTCTTTTTAGCAGCAACCTACGAAAATGAAGCATATGTAAGAAATTATTTTACTGATAAAGGCTTCGAAATCATATTCAATTACGACCAAATCATATTACAGAATGACTAAAACTAATTTTATAAAAACCGAAGGAAGAGTTAGTGTATCTGCTCCATCAAATATTGCCATTGTAAAATATTGGGGAAAAAAGGATATTCAAATACCGGAAAATCCTTCCATTAGTTTTTCGCTAAATAACGCCATTACCCAAACCTCAATTCAATACAAGCGTATTCCTTTACAGGATACTTTCTCGTACGATTTTGCTTTCGAAAACATAACCAATAAAGCATTTGAGAAAAAGCTTGTTACCTTTTTTAATCGAATAGAAAACAAATTGCCTTGGTTAAAGAGTTTCTATTTAAATATACAAAGCTCAAATACATTTCCGCACTCAAGTGGCATTGCATCATCAGCAAGTAGTTATGCCGCTTTAGCAATAGCCTTAGCCAAAATTCACACTCAAATTACTGCAGAAAAACTAAGTATACCAATTATTTCTGAGATGGCTCGTTTGGGTTCTGGTAGTGCGTGTCGATCTGTTTATGGAGCATGGAATACTTGGGGAGAAACTCCCATTATTAATGGTAGTAGCAATAAGTATGCACAGCCTTTGAAAACAAAAATACATCCAAATTTTCAAAACATTCATGATTCGATTCTATTAGTGAGTAAAAAGGAAAAAAGTGTGAGTAGTTCTGTTGGTCACCAATTGATGGAGAATCACCCATACAAGGAAGGACGAATAAGGCAAGCGCATGCTAACATGAAATTAATTACAGAAGCAATTGAGCAGGGTAATTGGACAAGCTTTACAGAAATTACAGAATTAGAAGCACTCAGCTTGCATGGCTTAATGATGAGCTCTACCCCATCCTATTGCCTACTGGAACCAAACTCCTTAGCTATTATTAATAAGATTAGAGATTTTAGGAAGGAAACAAATATAGACCTCTGTTTCACCATTGATGCAGGTCCTAATATTCATGTTTTGTATCCTGAATCGAACAAAAAGCAAGTACAGGAGTTTATCGATGGTGACTTAGGAAAGTTTTGTAGCGATAATACCGCAATTCACGATTACATAGGCTTGGGTCCAAAGATAAATTAGTAAACGAAACGCCTCAACAATAACTTGAGAAACTAAGACGGAATCTTTTTAGAAAGAAGATTACAAACGAAAATAATATATGTCTATTAGTAACAATATATTTCATGCTAAAGTGCTCCTTTTTGGAGAGTATTCAATTCTATTAGATTCAAACGGATTAACCATCCCTTATAGTCATTTTAATGGCTCCTTGAGTTTTATAAAAAAGGATAGTTATACCAATTTAAACTTTGCTCATAATTCAAACGAGCACCTTAAATCGTATGCTAAATATTTAGATGAAAATGCTACTGATATTATCGACACAAGAACTTTTATAAAGGATGTTGAGAACGGTTTATATTTTGAATCTTCAATTCCTGAAGGATACGGATTGGGCAGTAGTGGTGCATTAGTGGCTGCCATCTACAAAGAGTATGGAATAAATCCGATTAAATCAAAAGCGGGCCTAACCAATGATGAAACCCAAGAACTTAAAAAACATTTCTCAAAACTAGAGTCCTTCTTTCATGGTAAAAGTTCGGGTATTGATCCCCTAATTTGCTATTTAAATCACCCTTTATTTATTGAGGATCAACAAAACATACAAAGCATTGGGATATCTCGTAAAAACATTGAATCTGACGATGCTGTTTTTATTGTGAACACCAATCAGGTTGGAAAAACAGCTCCATTAGTCGATTTATTTATGCAGAAGTGTCTAAACCCTTCGTTCTCTAAACTGCTAAAAGAAGAGTTAATTCCCACTACAAACAAATGTATACAATCACTATTAAGTGGTGACTTAAACCATTTCTTCAAAAATGTAAAACAACTATCTAAATTTCAACTCAACTATCTTAAGGAAATGATTCCTTCGGAATTTATCCAAATATGGGAAAAAGGATTAAAGCAAAATGATTACCTTTTAAAGCTATGCGGATCAGGTGGTGGTGGCTACCTACTAGGCTTTACCCGAAATTACACACAAGTAAAGAAAAAGCTCAGTGCAAAAGGGCTTGAGGTTATACCAGTTTATCGAGAATTTTAAGATTGTTGGTCAAATAATTTCATAACTCTTTATCAAATCATCATTCAAATTTAAGGTAAAACTACCCCCCTACTAATCAAATACTTTTCCCAGTACATTCAAAAAGAAGAATTCTGCTAAAAAAGATATTCCAAAAGAATTAATTTTAATAAGGTATATCCACTTTAACTATATATGAATATTTTGTAAATTATGAATAAGGTTATATAAGAGTTCGGTATTAATTGCCTGGCTTATTATTCTTACCCCGGTACTAATTATAAATATTTAATAGAATGGGAAAAAAATTATCGACAGCATAGAACACCCTGCCTTAAATAAGATAATTCAATTATAGGGTCAATGTAGAAAGTTGGGTCTATAAAAGTCTAAGCATATATTTTGGTCAATCTGTAAAGGAAAAATCTTACATC
>NZ_CANLCN010000032.1:0-34059 GCF_947489045.1 Saccharicrinis aurantiacus | reverse complement strand
TTAGATACTTAAATATAACAAATGCTTTGTTTCTTTTCTCTTAAAATAGAACTTTTCTTACGTCGAATTCACGTTATCCTACTAAAGAAATTGCCGACGCTGCAATACTATTGCAAGGTTTAAACGACAGGTATAAGAGCGATATATTAAACTCAAGCAACGGAGCTGAAACAGCTTACCTAAACTCGTATTTTACCGATTTGGCAAAAGAAGAAATGGTAGCTGCTACCATGGCTTTACCTGGAGTAGCTCCTTTAACTGAAGCGCTAAAGATATCGGCTAGTAATTTTGAAAACTCGCAAGCTGATTTATTAGATACGCGATTAAACGAGAAAGAGGTATTGGCAGCCACTAAGCTTAAAAAACAATTGGTAGCATTGGTAAACACCAAGCTAATAAGTGGTTTGCGTTACCGCCAATACATTGCCGATAAAGATTACACAAATGTATGCGCGGCTGTTGAAAAGTTAATTTCTGATGAAAATAGCAAAACACGCCAACGACGTAAAAACAAAGAGGAATAAACTAAACAATTAATTATAAAAGGGATTGATAAGGGAAGACCTGCTGAGAGGCTGGTCTTTTTTGTGTTTAACACTTTACATTTGTTCGCATACTCAGAAGCACTCCCTCTTTTAGCCCAAAGCACACAATATGTACACATACAAACAACAAACTGCATCATATTCACTTATTTTATTCATCGAAAATCAGAATCATATAAACTTTTGAATAATGAATATCATAAAACTTCTTGTTGTGGCCTTATTGGTATCAACAACTGCATTTGCAAAAACATCGAAGAAGAATGAAAAGCCGAATATCATACTCATTTATGCCGATGATTTGGGCAGAGGAATGCTTAGTACATACGGACAAAAATATATTACCACACCCAATATTGATAGAATTGCCGATTTTGGTATGCGTTTCGAAAATGCGTATGGTTGTAACTATTGTGCTCCTGCACGTGCCAGCTTATTAACCGGAATGCACGATGCACGACGCGATTTATTTAATATTTCAACAGCGGGTATTTACATGAATTTAGATAATGGCATGTCGTTTCAAGAAATTAAAGATGAGATACACGATGTGATGATTCCTGCCAAACCTAATGATGTATTTTTAGCTGAAGTAGCTAAAAAAGCAGGTTATGCCACTGCCGAATTTGGTAAAATAGATTGGGGTTTTGCCACAACTCCCGAAAGAATTGAACGCCATGGATGGGATTACCATTATGGTTTTTACGATCACCAACGTTGTCATGGTTTTTACCCACCGTTTTTATTTGAGAATGGCGAAAAGGTAGATATACCAGGTAATACACATGTTGATTGTGGATTAACCAATATGGTTGAATCGCCCGAAGGTTATAAAGCACGATGGGATATGACTGGAAAAGCTCAATATTCTGAAGATTTAATTGTGGATAAGATGATGGAGTGGATGGACGATCATCACAAGAATAAGCTAGAGCAACCATTTTTTGCCTACTTCCCTACACAATTACCGCATGGCCCCATTGCAGTTCCAGCAGTTCATCCCGAAGTAAAAAACAATCCTGATTTAACAGAAATGGAAAAAGAGTATGCCTCGATGATTAAGTATTTAGATAACTCTGTAGGCCAAATATTTGCCAAGCTTGAGGAACAAGACATATTAGATAACACCATTTTAATTTTTACTAGTGATAACGGCCACGAGGTATATGCGCGTCAGCCGGGACGCACAGATACCAAAAAGAACATGCAAACCGGCCAGAACTATGATGATGTACACACACGCTTTTTAAGTGATTTAAGTAATGATGTATTTGATGGAAACAACGGCATGTCGGGCTTAAAGCGCGCCAACTGGGAAGGCGGAACACGCGTACCTTTATTCTGGTTTTGGCAAGGTAACATCAAAGCAGGAAGCAGCTCTGACCAGCGTGTAGCCAACTACGATATATTAAATACAGTAGCCGAATTAATGGGTCAAGACCAAGAAAAAGGTAAAGACAGTAAATCGTACGCCAAAACATTATTAGGAGGCAAAAGTAAAGCACACGATTATATAGTACTATCATCACGAACCATGGGCCCATCAATTGTAACCCAAGATGGTTGGAAAATGAAATACCATATTAAAGGGAACTCATTTCAGTTATACAAACTAGATGAAGATTATAAAGAACTGAATGATTTGGCCATGAAATATCCTGAGAAGTTAGAAACACTTAAAACCATATTATTAAAAGAGTGTGGTGGCGATTGGCAAAATGGCTATGGTCCGCTTAAGGTAAAAATGGCATCGCAACAAAAAAGCATGAAGAAAAAGAAGAAGCATTAGTTCATTTTTACGACAAAAAAATTATTGTATATTGCATCCCAGCGATGCCAAACGAGGTAATTGTTAAATCAATTACCTCGTTTTTTTTTAAACCCCTTTCTTATTCAAATAAGCTATGATGAACATTTCTACAGATGCAAGTTGCGATTTTGAATCTATGTATAGAGTACACTATGTAAACCTTTGTAATTATGCACTTCGATATGTAAAAAGCACAAAAATAGCTGAAGATGTAGTTTCTGAAACATTTTATCTGCTCTGGAAAAATAAAGAAACTTTGAATGAGGTTAGCCATCTGAAAAGTTATTTATATAAATCGGTCTATAATAATTGTATTTTTTATCTACGTAGTAATAAACGAAAAGTATCCATTTCTGAAATTGGCTTACAAGTATTAGAAAATACGCCCAAACCAGAAAAAGATGCATTAGATAAAATAATTATCACCGAGTTAGAAGAATCTATTAAAAAGGCTGTTGAAAAATTACCAAATCAACAAATGAAGGTTTTCAAACTGAAACGTTTTGAAAACAAAAAAAACAAAGAGGTAGCTCACGAACTCAATATTTCAATAAAAACTGTAGAAGCTCATATGGCTAAAGCAACAAAAACTTTAAAGCAAGAGTTGCTACACTCCTACCCTCTCATCTTAATTTGTTTTTATTTGTAAAAACAAACAACCCCCCACAACAACTTAACAAACAAAGCCTAATGCAACTTTACATTGTATTACATCCTTGAATTTTGAAGAAAATGTAAAAAAACATTAAAAACAACTAAGGGTAAAACTGAATTTGTGCATCTATATAATAAACCCATTTTAAAAAACAGATGTACAATAATCTAGATCCTATTATTTTCGATTACTTATCAGGAGAATTAAGTAAAGATAACCGTATAAAGTTTGAAGAACTCTTAAATGATTCTGAAGAATTACAAAGCTATTATAAACAGCTTGAAGGAGAATATAAGGGTTCAAGTTCTTTGCACCAAAGTTATGATATTGATGCAGCCTTGCTAAAGTTTAAATCACGAACCACCAAGCCAAATATTCGTAAAATTTCTCCACTCCTAAAGGTAGCAGCCTCACTTGCTTTAATTATTTCTTTGTCGTCTTTAGCTTATTACTTAGGATATAACCACCATGCAGATGGAACTACCACAATAACTTGCGATAGAGGAGATAAAGCACAACTAATGCTGCCTGATGGTTCTCAGGTATATCTTAATTCAGAAAGTTCCCTCAGTTATAAAAATTCATATCAGAAAGGAGAGCGAAATATCTCTTTAACAGGAGAAGCTACCTTTAAGGTAATTTCCGATAAAAGTCATCCTTTTACAGTCACAGCACAGGGTATATCTATTATTGCAACCGGTACGCATTTTAATGTAATGGCTTATGCCGAAGATCAAATGATACGTACTGCCTTATTAGAGGGTGTGGTTAGTGTTACCTCAAGTAAAGATGTAACCACAATGCGTGCAGGGCAAGTAGTGAGTTATAATAAAACAGATAACACACTCCAATTAAACAAACACCTTAAGGCAAGTGAATTAGTGGCTTGGCAAAAGTCAGAATTAAACTTTGATAATGAAACGCTTCAGCAAGTAGTTAATCAGATGCAGCGTTACTACAACGTTCAAATTTCTTTGGATAAAAACATTGCAAATAAGCGCTTCTCAGGCAAAATACATAACGAAACCATCGATCAATTATTAATCATACTAAAAAACACCTTAGGGATTGATGTTGAAAAGAAAGATGATATGGTTTATCTAAATCAAAAGAAAAGTGCCTCGTAAGTGACTCTCAGCAAAAAGCGGAAAGTGTTGCAGCACCCTCCGCTTGGTAAATTAAAAACATAGTTTTTAACCTTAATGAAAATCAAATTTATGAAGTTTTATCTAGAATATTACTCACTTGGGAGTAATATATCAAAAAATCTATGGCTCAAAATGAAAATGCTCAGCTTGTTTTTATTTATTGCTCTACTACCTATTTCGGCTACTACACTGTCTCAAACAATCGATTTTGATAATGAGTTTAGTGGAAGTAAGCTTAATGAATTTATCAGTTTTGTTGAAGAAGAAACAAGCTACAAGTTTTTTCTTAGCTCATCGGAAATTGATACCCAACAAGAAGTATCTAAACCCATTGGTAATGTAAGTGTTACTGAAGCATTAGACAAAGTATTTACTCAATTAGATATTAATTATCAGGTAAGTGGAGATCATTCCATCATGCTACTTTCTAATAATATGCAAGCTGAAGAGGGCCGAATGATTACTGGTAAAGTTAGTGATGATGCTGGTTTATCAATCCCCGGCGTTTCAGTAGTAAAAAAAGGAACTACAACAGGTACCATTACAGATATGGATGGGAAGTATAGCTTAGCAAATGTAAAATCGGGCGATATCCTTATCTTTTCATTTGTTGGAATGGCGAGTCAACAAATTGCTGTTGGTTCACAGAGCACAATAGATATTACGCTGAAACAAGATGCTATTGGTCTTGAAGAGGTAGTTGCTGTTGGTTATGGTAGCATGAAAAAGGCAAACTTAACGGGAGCAACATCTATGGTAAAAGCAGAGGCTTTTGAAGATAGACCAGTGCAAAATGCTACTCAGGCACTACAAGGGCAAGTTCCGGGATTAAATATTTCACAAGTTGGCGGTGCACCAGGTAACGAGAAATTAAATGTGCAAATTAGGGGTTTAAATTCCTATGGAAGTAGTAACACACCGTTGGTTTTAATTGATGGTGTAGAAGGTAATTTAGCCGATTTAGATCCAAGTGTAATTGAATCGGTGAGTGTATTAAAGGATGCCGCTTCTGCTGCTATTTATGGTCTGAGAGCTGCCAATGGTGTTATTCTTATTCAAACTAAAAAAGGCTCAACCATAAAAAATACAGTTACTTACGATGGTAGTTATGCCATAAGTAATCCTACTATGATGCCCGATATGATTACTAATTCTGTTGACTTTATGAATTTATTTAATCAGTCCATCACGAATAATCCTGGCAAAAGCGGACTTACTCCATATCCGCAAGAAATCATCAATGCTTATGGTGCAAATAAAGGTGAGTTTTTATATCCAAATACCGATTGGGTTGATTTAGTAACGCAACAAGGTACTACGCAAAAGCATTCTATTGGCATTAGCGGTTCGGCAGAAGATACCAGATATAATATTGTATTATCAACGTGGCAGCAAGAGGGTGTGATGAAAACATCGGAATACAATAAAAACAATATTTACATTAACCTACAAACCAATCTGAATAAATATATTGAAGTGGGTACTGTGATTATGGGTATGGCATCGGATCGTGTTGGACCTAATGATGCATGGTCTAATCCATTAACTGCTGCTTGGAAAGTTCGTCCTACTTGGGGACCTTACACTGCCGATGGTAATTTAGCAGGAAAGGCCTTTTCTGGTTCAGAAAACGATCCGGATGGTTTTATGCACGATGAAGGGTTTACGCGCGAAAATCCGCTCGGCCCGTTGTACGGACAAAAAGGTTATTCAGATAATAAGTACAATTTTAATGGTAATTTATTTTTGAGAGCTAATATTACAAAGAATCTAGAGTTCTTTGCCAAAGGAGCTTATAAGTTTGATTATACCAAATCAAAATTCCAACGTCTTCAGTTTAAGGAATACAATTACAGAACAGGAGAATTTTTAAGGGTTGCAGGAAGTAATCCTCCAGAAATACAAGCCAATAACGAACATTGGCGCACAACAACCTTTTATTCAACGCTTACTTACAATAAGAATATTAATGATCATGGAATAAAAGCCATGGGAGGGATAAGTATAGAGAGCAGATTGCACGAATGGACAAACTCTTCTCGACTAGGAGTGGTTCACGAATCTCTTACGGAATTAGATGGCGCTGGAACGGACACACAAGCCACCGATGGCTCAATGTCGGAAAGTGCAGTGCGTAGTTTTTTTGGAAGAATAAACTATGATTATAAGGATAAGTACCTACTAGAAGTAAATGTACGTGCCGATGAAAGTTCTCGTTTTGCACAAGGAAACCGATTGGGCGTTTTTCCATCTGTTTCGGCAGGTTGGCGATTAGATCAAGAAGGTTTCATGCAAGATTCTGATTGGTTTGATCAATTAAAATTACGTGGTTCATGGGGGCAATTGGGTAACGATGGTAATAACGACTATGCTTGGCAATCAATTTACTCATTTGGTAGTAAAGCGCCAGTTCCTCATTATACAACATCATACTATAGTGGAACATATGGTTATCCGTTTGGGAATGGAGTAGATCCTGGTGTTGTTATGGATCGTTTAGTTGATCCGAATATCACATGGGAAACAACAACCATAACAGATATAGGTGCAGATATTAGTATTAAAAATGCATTGCTTACCCTTAATGTAGATTATTACAGTAAGGTAACAAGTGATATACTCCGACGTTTGCAAGTGTCACAAGAATCAGGAGTGATGGGACCACAGGTAAATAGTGGTGAAATGAAAAATACAGGTTGGGATTTCGTATTGGGTCATAATTACACCATCGGAAAATTTAAATACAGTATTTCAGGAAACCTATCGTGGTATAAAAATGAAATGACAAAATTTGGTGCAACCGAAATAAATGATAGAAATATTAACGAAGAGGGATATCCTTATAATGATTTCTATATGTATCAGTTTGATGGTTTTTTTGATACACAGGAAGAAATTGATAATGCGCCAGATCATCCCTTAGAACCCTACCTAGGTGGTATTAAAGTAAAAGATATTAGTGGCCCTGATGGGGTTCCTGATGGTGTTATTGATGGTGATGACCGTGTTCATATTGATGGACAACATCCTGATTTCTTTTACGGGTTTAACCTTTCTGCTTCTTATGCAGGTTTTGATTTAAGTATGTTTTGGCAAGGTGTGAGTGGACAAAAATCTTACCTAATGGATCATGGTATTGAGCCATTTACGCAAGATGGAAATAGTGCAAAAATGTGGTTAACAGAAGCATGGACTCCTGAAAATAAGGATGCGCAATTACCTGCTGTTTATCACCAAAGTGATATGGCTCAATATAATGGTAAACAGTTTGTGAATAGCTTTTGGTTACGCAACACTTCCTATTTCAGATTAAAAAACCTAACCTTAGGTTACTCCTTGCCAAAATCAGTAATTAGCAAAATTAAATTAGATAAGGTTAGGGTTTATTTTTCAGGAGATAACTTGCTCACATTTATGGCAGACGATTTATTTGGCATTGATCCTGAGGTAAAAACAAGTTACAACTACCCTAATACGAAGGTGTATACCATGGGATTAACCGTGTCGTTTTAAGAAATCTAAAGTTATTAAACAATGAAGAAATTAAATATATATCGATTAAAGAATGATAAAGCTTCAACCAATACTGACAGATTTGCTTTATCATATGTATTAGCTTTCCTGTTCATCCTATCTCTTTCAGGATGTTCTGATGATTTTTTAAATAAGAATCCTCAAGATAAACTGAATAGCGGTAACTTTTGGAAAACAAAAACAGATGCTGAGTTGGCTTTAGCGGGCTGTTATAGTCAGTTTCAGGCTCAGTGTTATGCCAATAGTAACGTTACTTATTGGATTTATCCTATTATGCTGCAAGGTTGGGAAGAGTTAACGGATAATGCCTATGGTTCTAGAGATAATGGTTTTAGAGATTTGGTGATAGGCAATTACAATCCCAATGGCGATTCAAAAAGAGTGATAAAAACACTTTATCCCGTTTCTTACAATGCCATAAATAGTTGCAATCTTTTTCTCGAAAACATAGAGCAGCTAGTTGATGTTATGTCAGCAGATGAAATAAACCAGATGAAAGGAGAAGTAATGTTCTTACGTGCTTATGCTTATTATTATTTAGGTGCATGTTATGGCGATGTGCCCATAAGAGTTGATGCCACTACTATTGAAAACCAATATACAGCTAAAAGTACGCAGATAGAGGTTTTTGAGCAGTGTATAAAAGATATTGATATGGCCATACCTATGTTAAGCGATAAGATGTACGATGGACATGTAATGCGTGGCGCTGCACAAACCCTAAAGGCAAAGGTTCTACTATATATGGCAACTGATTATGCAGGAGCTGCTGCAGCCGCAAAAAGTGTTATTGACTCTAAACATTATAGTTTAGTTGATGATTACTCAAGTTTATTTGTGGATGGTTCGCAGGATAATAATCCTGAAATTATTTATTCAATTAAAATGTATAACATTGAGGGGGAGTCTCCTGGTAGTAAGAAATCGCATCAGAATGTTATCGCGCGTTGGGGAAACCTTCATCCAACCCAAGAGTTTATAGATGCTTTTGAATGTACCGATGGTAAACCTATTACCGAATCACCTTTGTACGATGAAGCAAATCCTACAATAAATAGAGATCCTAGAATGGAGTTAATAATACAACCACAATGGTTTGATGAAGTTGAAATTAACCCGGTATTTGGTTTTGTATTTGTAAAAGGTATATCCCAAACAATGTTTGATAATCCACAGGACATTTTTAACGATGGAACAGACTATGTACACCTGCGTTATGCCGATGTATTATTGATGTATGCCGAAGCTATGATTGAAGATAATAAAGGGTCAGATGCAACTGTTTTGGAGGCTATTAATACGGTTAGGGCAAGAGCTTATGGTGTTGGAATTACGGAAACAGATAAGTATCCATCCATCACCACAACAGCAACTGATGAGTTGCGAGATATCGTAAGGTACGAACGTAGAGTAGAGCTTGCCCTAGAAAACAGTCGATATTTTGATTTAAAAAGATGGGGCATTGCAGAGCAGGTACTTAATGGTTTTGAAGGAGACCCTGTTAATAATAGAGTTTTTGAAAAACGCCATTATAAATGGCCTTTACCACAAACTGCGTTGGATAACAATCCTGAGTTGGTTCAAAATTCAGATTATAATTAATGTGTGTGAAGTAAATTGTATGAATGGGTAATAAAGAAGCTGTTTCAGACTAAATGAAACAGCTTCTTTTTAATAACAACCTATATAGAAACTTAGTAAACCCTTATTTCATCAATGCATAAACCATCGCCTTGTAGTGTTGTAATTTTAATGGTATTGGCACCCGCTTTTAAATTCTCGGTGGCTCCAATAATCTCCCAATTATTTCGGTAATTTTTAGTGGTAGGCAAAGTTATTTTCTGCTCTACTCCATTTACATTTAGCACAATCTTATACTCGCCCCTCAATAAATCAGAAGCACTGTATCTAATTTTAAAGTTAAATTGCCCTGCTGCACCATCATTCTCGTAGTACCACTCAACGCTGCCGCCTTCTTGCTTACCCATAAATACGTACGACTGTCCGTTAAAACCTTTACCCTTGTTTTGCACCACTGCATTTACGAGTTTGGCATCCTCGGCCTGATCGCCAGCTTCTACCATTTCACCTACCTCAGCATCAAAAATAAAACCTTCGTCCATAGCAAAACGTTCTTCCATGGTGCATATTTCATCACCATCAGCAATTACTAAAGCTTTAACCGTAGTGCCTAAAGCCACCTCAAAACTATTTTTATATTTCGATGATTTTGTGGTTGGCACACTACCATCTGTGGTGTAATACACCTGAATATTTGGATTTACTTTATCACCTCTAATATTCAACATTTGTGCATTAACACTCACTATATTTGACGTGATTTGCTTTTTCTCACCCAAAATAGATGCTGCCAATAAATTAATACTTCCCGTGGCATCAGTAGCCTCAACATAAGCTCTGGTTAAGCCATAAAAAGCATTGCGACTTTGTGCAAGGTAATGTTGCTCCACATCCATCGGACTTCCATTATCTAAGGCTTTAATATAAGCTGATCCAAATACTTTAAAGTAAGTACGGTTTTCGCCATACGGATACATTGTACCTTTGGCATCAGTAGTAGTTACGCGTACCTGCACCAAATCTTTGTTTTTGTTGGCCATTGGCGCACCATCAATACTCAAAGCAATTTTAGCAGGCGTATTGGCAGTAGTCATCGTTTTAGTTACGGTGGCTTTTCCGTTTTTATAGGCTACAGCTTTAATGCTTCCTGGTTTCCAAGGCACCAACCACTGGCAATTCATAGTATCCCAAGTTTTACCAGGCTTTATTTTCCCTAAAGATTGATCGTTAAAGAACAATTCTACCTCATCGCAATTAGAATATACCCAAACCGGAATCTCCGTTCCTTCTTTAATGGTTGGATGTGTCCAATGTGGTAAAATATGTGCCATTGGCTCTGTGGTCCACTGACTTTGATACATGTAATATAAATCCTTCTCAAAATTGGCTATATCAACCGCTCCTGATGATAATGCCTTAAAAGGCCATCCTCCATGATACTTAGTCTCGCCCAGATAATCGTAACCCGTCCATCGGTACGAACCTGCGAAATATGGAATATCGCGTAACTTCTCCACATTATGGCGCGAGTTTAAGCGGATAGTGGCATTATCGTAACTCGATAAGAAAATCTGCTTTGAGTTTACTTTTTCAGAATCCGGTGCCCAATCGTATGTAAAAACTTCTTCCTCTGTTAAATCAGGATAATAATGCGGGCGACGTTTTTCGTTAGGATATCCGTTACGATACCATGTTTTTGTACGATAATATCCTCTTACCTGCAAAGTATGCGTATTCTCCGTTCCGATAAAAACTTTGTCTTTAGGAACTTCATTCTCGATGAAACCCTTCATTTCACTAGAACCATTTACACCAAATACATCCATATCCTCAGAGTTTGAATGACCCGAGGTTACTGGTCGTGTTGGATCTAAATCATGACAAGTAGCCACTAGCTCAGGCGCTATATCGCCATGCGTTTCGTTACCTACACTGTAAATTACTATGGAAGGATGATTGCGACCGCGCTTTAGCCAATCGGTCATATCTTGTTTCCACCACTCATCGAATGAATGCGCACCATAATCGTTTTCTGCTTTCTGGTGCCAGCCATCAAAAATCTCGTCCATCACTAACATTCCCATCTCATCACACAAGTCGTAAAACTCCGGAGGACGCGGATAGTGCGAAGTGCGAATGGAGTTTACCCCCATATCTTTCATCTGTTGAATGCGGAAGCGACGAATTTTATGCGGAACTGCCACACCCAATGCACCAGCATCGGCATGATTACAAACACCCTGTAGTTTTACATTTTTTCCATTCAACCACATACCTGTTTCGGGTATCCATTTAATATCGCGCACTCCAAAACGCGTATTCACCACATCAAGCACTTGCTTACCTTGTTTTACTTCGGTTTTCAAGGTGTATAAATACGGATTATCGGTATCCCAAAGCATTGGGTTTTCAATAGTCAGCACTTGTTTTTCAACACTCTGTTGCTTGCTTTCTAATTTTAGTTTTGCATTGGCTGATGCTACCACTTTTCCGTTGGCATCCTTAATGCTCGAAACCAATGTTATTTTGCTGCCTTTTTCTGTTTTATTAAAAAGCTCGGTATCTACACTAACCACATTACCCTCTGTGCGGATGCAAATACCCGATTTAGGCACGTGTATATTCTCTTTCACATCAATCCAAGTATTGGCATAAATACCCGAACCGGTATACCAACGAGCTGATGGCTGTTTGTCATTATCAACCCTAACTGCAAAGCTAATTGTATTAGAATTAGCTACTTCTTCTGAAATATCGTAAGCAAACGAAACCCATCCGTAAGGGCGGTCACCAAGCTTTCGGCCGTTAGCCCAAACGGTACTATTCATGAAAACCCCATCAAAGGCAATTTCAATATGTTTGCCTTTCCACTCTTGCGGAACTGTAATGGTTTTACGATACCATCCAATCCCAGCAGGTAAATAACCACAAAAATGTGCCATCGGATTATCTTTGCTGTATTCGCCTTCGATGCTCCAATCGTGAGGTAAGTCGAGCAGACGCCAACCTTCATCTTCAAAGTTTGTTTGTTCCCATCCGTTTTCATCGCCTAAACTAAAACGCCAATCCTCATTAAAATTAATGTGCTGGGCGCTGATATTTATACATAAACATAAAGCCGCAAAAAATAATAATTGTCTCATTCTGTAGGTATCTTTTATTCAATTATTTTTAATAAAACGATCTATTTATGATAATTGACCATCACTTTCTTTCTCAAAAATAACTCAAGAAGAAGAATCATCTGTGCTTACTTGTGTTGCAGTTGTTTCTGTGCGTATATCATATATTTAAGGCTCTATAAACTCTTTTAGATATCGCCTTTATTGAGTTTATTAACGGTAAAAAACGTAGCAATTAGATACATGAAAGCCAGTTGGATAATGGAATCCAACTGGCTCATTCTTTTATTTATCTCTGATTTTCTGAAGCTACTTCATATTGTATTAAAATACCATTAGCATCTTCTAAAAATTACCATTTATAGTCATCAGCAAAGGTTTTTTCGGGAATTGTATATTCAGTGATTACTGCTGCATAATTTGTTTTATGAGCATTATCATTCTTAAGCTTATAATCCTTTCGCAAGTTAAAAGACAATCCATTCTTTTGCATGGTATCTACAAATTGCGCTTGGCTTGGCAGTATTAAACAACATAGAAACATTGCTATTACAAAAGTTTTTATTTTTTTCATATCCCTACTTATTAATATTTTACTCGTAAATCAACTTGTATTTAGGATCTAGTATAGGCTCATCAAACTGCTTCATTCGAGCTTTTAATACTGACATCATTTCTTTGGCTGCAGCTTTATATTCGGGATGTTTGTAGTAATTAACTACCTCATCTGTGTCGCGCTGCAAGTCGAATAACCAAGGCTCGGTTTTGCGTGTCAATATTAACTTATATTTACGACTCACCGCACCAACCCATATTTGGTTTGCTTCGGCCATGTGCACAATTCTATCATCAACCACCAATTGTTCTTTATTAAAGAAGTCTTTAGCAGTAGCCTCCCCATCAAATTTAGCTTGGGTTTTAAGGCCTGCCATTTCAATTAAGGTAGGAGCAAAATCGGCATTGGTATAAGCTTTTCGAATCACTTTTCCGGCAGGGATTTTATTTGGATAACGCACTACATAGGGTATTTTAGTTGACCCCTCATACGAGATACCTTTGTTTATCTTTTTATGTTCAAAAAACATATCGCCATGATCTGAAGTAAATACCACTATGGTATTATCAACTAAATTATTATCATCCAAAAATTGTAAAATATCCCCCACTCTATCATCAATATGTTTTACCATTCCAAAATATTGGCGAAGTGCTTTTACGTTAAAACCCTTAGCTTCAGTTTTCTCTCCCAATGCCCAAATGGGGCGTATATCTGCATACTCAGGAGTCATAGTTTTAGGCATCTGTAAATCCATATCATCATACATGGTATGGTAAGGAGGTTTGGCATAATCGGGTGTATGCGGATCAGGAATTGAAACCATTACACAAAAAGGTTTGTCTTTATCGCGTTCTAATACATCCAAGGTTTTATCAACAAAGTAATCCGTTAAATGCACCACTTCATCTTGAGGGAAATCTTTATATCGTTTTGCATTTAATGCTTTTACTCCATCAGCAGTTACATGGAAATATGGGTTGTGCCCTCCACTCATCATGTAAGTATTATCTTCCCACCCGGCTTTATACTGTATATTAAAGGTATATTTAGGGGCTTCCTCTAAATGCCATTTTCCTAAATAAGAAGTAGCGTAACCATTCTCTTTGAGTATTTGCGAAAATGTAGGTACATCATGCCGTAAATCCATTCCATTTTTAATTACACCAGTTCCCTGACGATATAAGCCTGTCATCATTGAAGCGCGCGATGGACCACATACTGGAGATGAAGCATAATAATTCATACAAATAGCACCTTCATTTGCAATACGGTCAATATTAGGAGTTTCTACTCCCAAACCTTTACCCCACACGTAGGCCTGATCTTGGCTCATTTGCTCACGATAACAACTTAAGGTTCTAAAGTTATGCTCATCGGTGTGAATTATAACAATATTTGGTTTTTGTGCCCTAAGTACAACAGCACAAACTGATAGTAGTAAAACGAATTGTAGTTTTAAGAGATTCATGTTTTATAATTTTGGGTTCCTGTATTTAAATGATTCTAATTTTAATTTAAAGAAATACAAAACTAGCTAGTTACCTGTGTCTCCCCGTTTTATTAATGTTCTCAATTATTTTAAATAATAAAACCTATATTTCAAACACTTACAAGCACACAGCTATAAAACACGAAGGGGTTAAATACCGTAAATTGCTATACTTAGTAAAGCAGTAAACTGAGAAGTTCAAAAGCATTAAGCCTATTTTTCTTCAAAAAAAAACATTGTGCCTTATTTACATTGCAAGTAAACCGCAGGGTATATCTATAAGCGTTTTACCTAAAATGGAAGTACTCTTAAACAGCTTATTCAAAGCTTTATTTTTAAGGTCGATAAGATGTACACAACTCCTCCCACTTTGTGCACTTGCCAGCATAATGCTCTGGTACCTGTTATACATTAAAATGGATTACATATGGATGAATAGGTTTAAGCAAAGTATAAATACACATTGCGCCAAAAGTTGCAGCGGCGACGTGTACAAACACGCAAACCACCAAAAAATTGCAGCGAAGGCATGTAGAAACCAACGAGCCATCAGAATTTTGCAGCAATGACGTGCACAAACTCGCGAGCCCTCAAAAAGATGTAGCGGAGGCATACATAAACCCAAAAGCCTCCAAAAAATTACAGCAGTGTAATGTACAAACCCACAAGCCATCAAAAAAATGCAGCGGAGGCATGCACAAACCAACAAGGCTTGAGAATTATTTAATAGCGTGTTTAAAACCACAAAGGGTCTATTCAATAAACCGTGTTACCCAGCAGATCAAATCAATTCAATGTATTTTCACTGAGGAGTTAAAAAAAGATGGGCGAATCCTGTTGAATTCGCCCATATTATATTTAAATCCTATCCCTTATTACGCCTATTGCACAAATACTTTTTTAAAGGCCGATTGAATGTGTTCACTGTCGTGAAAATGCATGGGTACTGTTTTAATAACAAACCAATAAGTAGCATTGGGGTCAAGCGGTTTTCCGGCATCATAGGTCAGTTTGTAGCTGCCGCTTTTCCAGCAACGCTTGCGTAAAACTTTATATTTTTCGAGGGTTTGCACGTTTTGTAGTTCCACCCAAATATCATTGGCTTTAATCGATTCCATTTCTATTTCAAAGTCGACAATACCTGATGCCGAAATGGTATCAGGGAAGGTATGGTTTACAATACCATCCTGCTTTGGTTTGCCTAAAGTATGTATCTCAGCATTTTTATAACGCGCAAAACCTGTTTCTGCCGAGTTATTAGATGTACTTGCTAAACCCATATAAAAGGTATCGTTTAAATCTATTTTAAGTTTACCCACCATTTTCCAATTTAGGCGATTGCTCGATGAGATATAACAACTTACCAAATCACCCTTTTTAATCATACGCAGGTAATATGGAGCTTCCATTTCTGATTTATGAACAGTTGATACTGTAGTTCCTTTTTTATCGCGCTTTGTCAAGGTAAACCCAGTTCCCTTATCAATAGCTGCGTAAATAAAAGGAGCATCATCCTCCAAGCTACTTCTAATCATTAATCCGGCTTTAACCGGATTTTCAGATACATCGTGCGACAGCACCAATACTTGCGAAGCAATATCGCCACTCACTTCTTGATATACATATCGGAATGCATCTTGTGTAGCATCAATTTTATTGCCACATGCTTTTACGCGGATGGTATTTACCTCCGCATCGTAACCCGTATTACCATTGGTTTTTACGGTTCCAATATCGGTACTTTGCCAAGGCACCGGTGCAGGAGTTGCATCGCTTAGGTTATTTTCTGCTTCTACAATTTGGTTAATATGCTTTCGAAATGCCTTGCCATCAAACGGAACTACAATTACTTTACTACCATGATTATCGTTGGCTTTATCTTTTCCTTTATGCACATCAATAACCGAAAAGTTAAAAGCTTTTACTTCTTCATCTTCAACATAAACCGTTGGGCGTTGCACCGTAAACCAGTTTTCAACAGTTCCATCGGTATGTTTAAATACATTGCGAGAGTTATGATACACCAAGCCTCGGTTTTTCCAATTATGGATACCATCGGCTGAGGTCAGGTGAAAGGTTGAATCGGCACCATGAAAGTTAACAGCAATGTGATACATATTATCGCTATACCAAACCGTAGGGTCTTCCATTTTAAACTGCGGTAGTCCTTTTACGCCCAACCAAGCTTTATCGGCAAGCATTTTATAGGGGCCTAATATTCCGTTATCACTAATCATTGGAACACAGTGACGCGCTACCATCATATATCGGCCATCGGGGCGAAGAATAATCATTACATTAGATAGGTGACCAACAACACCTGCTTTCATGGCTCCATCATCAAGTTCGTTATAACGTCCCCAACCAGGATAATATCCATTCGGATCAATTTTAAAATTACCCAAGCGCTCAAACGGACCTTCTGGATTATCGGATACGAATACTTCGCCCGGAACCACCTCACTATTTACCAATGCATATCTTCCATCGTGCATGCGTAAACCAATTACATTATGTCCCATGCCATTGTTCCAATTGGGCCATGCTTCTCCTAAATCTTTATAGGGCCCAAATAAATGATCGGATACAGAATGCATTCCCTTTGAACCCTTATTCCAGCCCTTGCTATGACTTAACTCTTGTGTCCATCGGCTGGCGTACATGTGGTATTTGCCGGCATCGTCTTTTACAATGCTGCCATCCCAGTAGCACCAATTTTTAAGTGTAGCATCTTCGAGGCCATTGGCTGTATCGCGCGGCAAAACTACTTCAGCTCCCCATGTACCTTCACTTACCAAAGGTGCTTGATTGGGTAATGGTAAAAAGAAATCGATTAATGTTTTATGGGGTTTTGTATTTTCTTCAGATGTAGTACATGAAGTTAAAATACCGATAAGCAGTATAAAATATAAATGTTTCATTAATTGAGAATTGATTATTATTTACGCTTCACAAAATACTAGCATACATAATATTAATGGTAGTTACTAATTTATGATGTGTACTTACGGGTACGAATGAGCACTCTTTTTTAGGGTTTGATGCCTCACACGCAGCGCAGATAGAAACGGCAACAAAGGCCTTGGTTTGCCATGATGCAGGGAGAACGGAGGCGACTTTAGGAGCCCACGTACCGACCATGCAGCATGTGCAAAGCAAGGTTTTTGTTATAGTGTATAGCTGCTTAAGCTGCCCAACTGATTCGGACATTTTACTACTGCATCTTTGGCTTGTACGTAGTGCTGCGATGGTAAAAATCCTTCGGCATTTTTTATTTCGCTGGGGCGGATGTTTATTTTGTATTGCGCAGTATTAAAAACCACTCCTATGGATGGTCCATTGAAGCTATCGCCCCCCTCACGGATGGGCGCTGTAGCACAAAGGGAACGCATATCGCAGGGTATATATCGGTAATGTTTCTTTTTGTTTTGAGCGGTAGTGGGCGAATAAGTCGCTTTTATATTGGCTATAAAAGATTTGCTGCTGAAAGTTCCGGGCGTAAGATGACGCTCTTCTTCCTTCTTTTTACTGGTAAAACCTGCTGCTACACGAACGGCCCAACCGCTTCCGATGGCAGTTATATCGCGTACGTCTATTTTACCATTATCGACAAAGTGTGGCGATACCATAAGTGCCGAGTTGCCTTTTTCGGATACCACATTGCGGGCCACAATATTATTGAGGGGCTTAAATTTAGAGGGGTCGTGCATGGTTGAATTGTGTGTTTCGAGACGCAGCGTGCACCCTCCTAAACCGTATAGATTTTTGAAAAGTATGTTTTCGCCCAACTGCATTTGCACCAAACCGTAACCGTAATCGGAATTGTAAATAGATACATCGCTCACAACCCCATTTACGGGTCCGTAGAGGTACGAATCTATTTGGAGGCTATTGAAAACAAAGGCCGAATATTTAGAATAATTGTCTAAAACCTTAATATTACTGAGCTTGAAGTTTTGTACATTTTTCAGGTTGAATACTCTATTCAGATGGTTGTTTACCTGTTGCATATCGATGGTAAACATGCCCCCTTTGCCCTGTATGCTAACGTTTTTAATGGGGTCGGTGGTATTGCTAGTTAAATGAAATAGCACAAAAGATCGATACCCTTTTTTGGTTTTATTTACATCGGTAGGCGGTCGAATGCTTGCATTTTTATCAATAAGAATATGCACATTGGATTTCATTTGTATTTCAGCAAAGGTATACTCTCCATTGGGGATAAATATTTGTCCGCCGCCCAGGCTGGATACTTCGTTGATGGCCGCTTGAAATATTTCGCTAATGTTTTGCGAAAACTTACCGCTAGCTTTGTAATCTTTTTTTAGGTTTTTATTGAGTGTAAAGTCGCTTGGCGCTTTGAAATAATCGGCTTCATTGGTGCTTTGTGCAACGCTATTTATTGATACGATTAATAACAGCATTAAAAGCCATTGTTTGCAAGTGTTTATGTATTCTTTATTCATATAACTTGGTTTTGTTTTGAATAAAGATGCACCGTATTTATGAGTTAATTGTGCGGCTTAGTTTTGTTTTTGTACTTGACACAATATTGTAGCTGAAGTACATTGAAGAAATAAAAAAGGCGCAACGTAATGCTGCGCCTCTAAACTATGAATTAACAACTATTTAACCACTAATCGTTGTTGGGCATTATTGCCTACTTTAATAAGGTATATCCCTTTAGGTAAACTTGAAATATTTAACTGATATGTACTATTGGTTGGTATTTGCTCAACTATTTGACGAATGCCACCAATGCTCACAAGCTCAACAAAAACACTAGCGTTAATAGGATCTTTTACCTTAATATTAACTTGGTTCTGTGCTGGATTGGGATAAATTGACAACTCGGCCTCTTGCTCAGTAAGCGATGAAGCTGTGGCTACTTTGAGATCGGATACTCTTTGCAGTGTAAATTTATCGAGATTCCATGCCCAATTAGGTCCGCCAGCGGTTAACCTTATTAAATGATTTCCGGCGGTAAAATTGGCGGTTTTACTTGCCGTTAATGCTTGAAAGTTGCTCCAACTCCCATTATTAGGAACTGTGGTGGTATTAAATTTTGTACCGCTCACACTAAAATCGACGGTTGATCCTGTTGAAGGAGATGATATGTAATACTTTATTTCGTATGCACCATCGCTGGGTATAGAAACAGTATACTCTGCCCAATCCTCTTTATTTACATAATTAATGATTGTTCCTCCCTTATTCACACCATAACTTACATAACCATCGTTAAAAGTACCTCCGGTATTGGTAAAACTTTCTGCTTGTATGGTAATTACTTCGCCAGTTCCACCAGAGCTTCCCCCACCATCATTAACGGGTTTGTAGGCTCGTACCCAATCTACTTTCATTTGATTTTTTGAAGCATTACCTAAATCGCTTGCTGAAGGTGTTGAACCTGTTAACCAACTTTGCGATTCAATATTGATAATAATTTCAAGCTCCTTGGTAAAACCTTTGGGTTCGTTTGTAACACCATTGCCATCAACATCACTACCATCGCCACCTTGAAACCAACCCGGATCAATTACACTGTAACCTTTTGAAGCATTGCTTGCGGCTTTTAAAGTTGCCAAGCTATACGAAGCACTTGTGGTATGCGTAGTAACATCGGAATATCCTGAGCTGTTATTGGTAGGCATAGAATATCCATTACTATCTTGAGTTACCGAATTGTAATAGGTGTACTGCCAAGTTCCGTCTATTTTAGTTGCCATGGCATTGTAATACATTACACGAACCAATTCACCATCGATATAATATTCCCAATGTTTAGGGCCAATCCAGTTAACCCCCATGCGCATGTATTTTCTATTTCCGCCATTCCAACAATATTCTCCCCAACCACCTGCATCTGTAACTTCTGCAATAGGGTACCAACTATTCCAATCGCGAGGTTGGTAATCGGTAAAGGGACTTCTGACAAATGAATGGTGACTAATGTGTGTAAAGTTTTTATACCAATTAACACCACCATAATTTTCGATTATATCGATTTCTTCAGTATCATCAGGACTCAATAACCAAAAACAAGAAGCCAAAGAAATATTAGCAACACTTAATGAGGCTTCAATATAAACCGGATACTTTACTTTGTTGTTTGAGGTAACACAACCAGATGCCACTCCATACGAGCCACCTTTGCTATTGCTAGAGGTATAACCTGCTGTAATTACCAAGTTATCGCCATCAACTGAAACCTGAGAATTATTCCAGTAAGTATAACCGGGACCATCCCATGCATTGTGATAAAAGTTATACCACTTGCCACTACCAAAATTTGTTTTGTTAGCATATGCTCCTGAACCAAAGGATTTGGTGTAATTAAAATCGTCGGAAACATTATCCTGAAGTTCCCAAACTTTGCCTTCTCCTGCATCAGCAGGAATTGGAATATTACTCCAATCTTGGGCATTAAGCATCATCGAAAAGATGAATACTATTAATAATAGACTTGTACTTTTTTTCATTTTTCGTATTTGATTAATTAGTGATGTTATATCTGTTGCAACAAAACTAAAACCGCAAACTACTAATCAGCAGTAACTCACGGCTGGGCCTAAATCAAAAGTAGGTTTACTAGTACTAATTAACAGATGTTAAAATGAAGTATAATGAGGGTTAGTTGATAACACAAACACCTCTATGCCTTTAAATTAAAGGTGTAAAGCCTGGCTCTATTTAAAATTAATTCGACAGAATAATTTAAAATCTAGGGATTATAACTAACGCTATTAAAATACAAGTAAAAGAAAAGCGTATCATTTATAATAAGTGACACGCTTTTAAAAAATTATGAAAGAAAAAGTAATTATTGCAACTGTATCAATTGAGAACCCATTGCTTTACCAAGCTTAATTTGGCCTTCGGCATTGTAATGCACGTTATCAAAATGCTTTGGGTAATCATTCCAAGTTTTAGTTCCATCGTTAACGGTTTTAATTACTGCAGTATGTGATACTGTTTCTGCTACATCAACAAAGGCCTTACGAACCATGACTGGCCCTTCTTTGAAGCTACCGTAATTAGAGTTAATTTGTCCGAATACAAAAGGCATATTAGGCACATTAAACTCGGTACGGTAACAATTAATCAACTGTTTTAAGTTAGCCTCATAGCTACGAGCCGATACTTCTTTGGCTGCATCATTTTCGCCTTGCATCCAGGCCATACCCATAATTACATAGGGTGTGCCTTCCTTTTTTAAACGGGCCAATTGTTCTTTAATTAAAGTAATATGCTCATCGTATAACTTTACGTTTTGTTTTTGTTCTCCTTTTTCAACGGCTTTCGATTTTTCGAGGCTCCACTCCGGACTCCAAGCGCCGTATAATGCGGTTCCGCCCATAGAATGTTTAATAAACAAGAACTCTCTATCGGGATATTTTTCGCATAAGCTGATGGCAATACCCATTTCAGGCCCAAAGAAAGAAGCACATTTAAATTTTTCACTTTTACCTTTTGATAAATGTGGACCAACTGGCGCAAGTTTGTTTTTTGTGGCCATTGCTACTTTTGACTGCAAAGCCTCTATTTTCAGCATATTTTCAGCATCAATATTATCAAAACAACCCGATCCGGCCATATTTGATTGTCCGGCTAATAATACAACATATACAGGCTTTTTTGGTGATGTTGCAAATAAATTAATGCTTAGAACTATACTTATAATAAGTAGAGCGCTTTTGAGAAATGTACGTTTATTCATTTTACTGATGGTTATTTGTTATACTCAAATGAAGTAATTGTGGAATAAAACAATGTACTAATCAGTAATTATTAGTGGTGTGAGAAACAATATGCGCTGAAAGATCAGAAGAACTACTGCTTAGTCTGAAGCTCTACTATAAAATAGCATTGTAACAAAAGTATTAGATGCTAACTTAAATATCAGCAATATAATTACTTAAGTTCTCCTCGCGTTTTAAACCCATCTTTTTTCTTATCCGATGCCTAGAAATATTTACGGTATTAAGCGATATATTAAGCAAACGAACCATTTCTTTACTATCGAAATTTAATTTTAGTAAGGCGCAATACTTTTGTTCGGTAGGAGTTAGATCTGGATGTTTCTTTCTTAAGCGAAGGTAGAATTCTGAATTTACTTCAGTAAAACGTTTATCAAATTGCTCCCACATTACTTTGTTACCTTTAACCATAACTACCTTCATAGACTTATAATCAGCATACGAAAGGGTTTTTAGTTTTTGTAGCAAGGTGTCAAGTATTTTATCCTTTTCAATTATTTGTAGGGTATATGATGTAAGCTCCTTGTTCTTTATTTGCATGATGGCCTCTGCTTTTTCTCGATCCAATTGAGCCTGCTTCTTTTCAATATTATACCTTTTTATACGCGAACGCATCTGTAAGAATATAGCTGACACAATAATTGCACAAATAATAAAGGCTATAAATAGCTTCAATCGCAATTGAACTAGCTTCGTCTTTTCAAGTATTATATTTTGATTTCTAATATATTCATCCTTTATACGAATGGTTTCTTCATGTTTATTTTTAATCTTAAATAGCTCGTTATTTTTAGATGTTTTTGCATTATACAAACTATCTGCTAGTGCATTAGCCATATAGATGTAAGAATATGCCTTAGACGAATTCCCAATTTTATTATAAATGATTGAAGTCTTTTTTAATAACTCTCCCTCCAAATTAGTATGTGAGTTTGTTTTGTTTAATCTATCTAAACTACTTAAATAGTATGTATTTGCTTTTTCCCAGTCTTCCTGACCTGCTGATACATCTCCCAAATTTAATCCTGTAATTATAGCATAATTACTTCCCTTTAATACAAAATGTTTATGTGCCTTTTCTAATAAGTTTTTCGCTCTTTCCTCTTGGCCTAACTTCAAATAAATAATTCCGCGCTCGGCATCGGTATATGGAGTATTATAGTTATTAGGGGTTTTATTGATTTTAACCATTTCGCACGAGTCTAGATAATTAAGAGCAGTTTGATACTTTTCCATACTTCGTTTGGTTATCGCAATAGAATAATAAATCCCTGATAAGCCATCTTCGGGGAATTTATGCAATGAAATCTGCCTTTTGGCCAGACTTAAAGCAGTATTAAAATGATACTCGGCTTGCTCTGTTTTTCCGTAAATATTATAAAGTGTTCCGAGATCGTAATAAATATCAATCATTTCAAGGGAATCCTGTATATCTTCAGCCAAAAATAAGGCATCCCATAAATGATCATATGCCAAGCCGTATTGTCCTTTGGTTTTACGAGCATCTGCTATACCAATATGGCATTTAATTATATTAGATGTGTCTTTTTGATTCTCAAAAGTGACAAATAATTGCTTAAATAAAACAATGGCGCTATCTGCGTTTATGTCTAAGTATTGATTTGCAATTAATAATGCTTTTGTATACTCATTATCTTGGCTAGTTTGTGCGTAATTTTCAGAAACTGCAAATGTGTTTACAAATAGAATTGTAACTAGAACTCGAATAATGAAAATATAGGATCGGAATTTCATGTGTAATGGATATGTAGGTAGTCCAAAGCTAGGTAATAAAAAGTAAATATACTTATCACCTCAAAAGCAACAATTGTAAATATGCGTTTTCATTTGGGAGAGCACTGCAGTCTACTTTCGTTTTATCAAGCACAAGCGACTGCACATCTAAACTATTTCTAAAACACAAACTCAACAACCAATATTACAAAAATCACATTATTAGATAAGTACACAAACTAACAACTATACACATAATTTCGACAGTCTTTTTAGATACTAACTTTTTACAGATTCTCCTTTATAAAAATTCATATAGAATTTTCATTCCACTCCTCCTCTTAAACATCAAAAGTAAATATAAAATACATACTAAAATCACTACATGTAAATATATAGCTAATAGCTTTCTATGCTGCAAGCATTAATCAAAGAGTATATTTCGAAACGTTAAGAACCATCGCCTTCAATAAAAAGAAAACAACAAAAATCCATATAATTTTTAATCTCATATTTATAAATCTACAATCATGAAAAAAATTATTTTGTGCCTCGCCATGGCACTCATTGCAATACCCATTTTATCCGCATCTGGATGGGGGTATAACAATCACCGAATTGCTGTTAGTGCAGATGGAAACAATCAACCTGACCCAGATACATGGGGTGGTTCGGTTTCACCTAATGCTCCTGCTGCTGATGTTGGTAATACATTTACTTATAATTCAGCTTGGCAAAGAGGTGATGAAGATGACTGGAGTGCAACTCCTGCCGCTTTGGCCATGCTCGCAAACGCTGGGTTAGAGGGTAATCTTGTACATTATTCGTATAATAATTTCATTGGATCTCCTGCTCATACTACCGCAAGAAATATAATGAAAGAAGGAGTAGAAGGAGCATTGCTACGATGGACGGATTTTGATGCTTCGGTATTTTACGATGTTTCTGCAGATAATACCGCAGCAATCAATCATTTGGCTGAACAAATTAAAATATCAACAGCAAGCGATCCTCTATATTTTGTGTCGATGGGACCTTCTGAGTTTCTTTACAGAGCTTTAGAAAAAGTAAAGGCCGACGGCAATGAATCTTCTATCAGTCATTTATATATTCTGTCGCATAGTAATTATAATGACAATCATATCCGAAGAGTAGATCACCGCAGAGTTGAGCATATTTTAAATGATTTCCCTGTTACTGAGGGCGTAAATTTCAAACGAATTAAAGATCAAAATCAGTCTTCGAACCTTAATAATGGATGGAGTTCTTCAAAAGTAAATGGCAGTAAAACGTGGTATCCTTACAACTTTTTGAGAGATCATTTTGATCCAGATTGTAATTTCTTGTGGGATATGCTAAATGTGGATGCAAGCCTTAGTAAACCAGATATTTCTGATGCTGGTATGATTTGGTTTCTTTTATACAACGATCAGGATGGTAATCCGAGTAAATTAAAAACACAGTTTATTGATGGCATAAAAGCAGGCAGTACTCCCGAACCTGATGGGTATTGCCCTGCATTAGATTCTTATGAAACAGATGGTCTTTTAGTATTTGAAGCAGAAAGAATTGAATTAAAAGGAGATTGGAAATTAGGTACAGATGATGCTAACGCGTCGGGCGGTAAATATATTTATTACGACGGTCCAAACAATTATCAAGCTCAAAACCCTGCTAATACATTATCTTATAGTTTTGACATAAATACCCCAGGCACCTACACATTTAAGTGGTTTGTTCGCCAAAATGAAGAAGAACGCGGTAAAGTTGAAGGACAACAAGGTACTGACCTCAGTAATGATGCATGGATAAAATTTTCTGACGGTATAGGCTATTTTGGTGAGGATCAGGTTACGGATTTTATTAAGTTTTACGGACGTAGCGACCCTGGTTTCTGGTTGCATGGTGTTGGAGAATATAATCATTCACACAAATGGGTAAATGTAAAAATTCCTGCAGCAGGCACCTATACTATGGAGATAGCAGGGCGTTCGCACGGTTATCAAATCGATAAAATTGTTATGGCTAAAGGGCTCTCTAATTGGGGTTCGTATACTGAGAAAACCGAGGCCCAGGCTCACAAATACTGGTCGGAGACTGGAACGCCGGATCCAGATTGTGTTAGACCTGTAAGAGGTTGCGAAACAATATTAGCAAAAGATTTTACCAATCTTAATGTAGATGATTATGACCCAGCTACAGTTGAATGGAGAAAAAGCGTTACTTGGGATGGAGGCGCTAAGGAATTGATTAAATGTAATGGAACAAATGGAATAAACAGGCCAATTGCTGCTGAGGTAGCTTATAGCGGTACTCCACAAGGTAATGCTACATTTAAAGTTCATGCCATGCAAGAGCCTGATGGGGAATGTACTTACGAAGTTTTTGTTAATGGCATAAAGGTTGGCGAGAAACAAATTTCTTCTTCTTATGATGCAACACATGACATTGAAGATGAAGGATTAAGAAATGCCATTGAGATATTGGAAATAGAAACGCAGGCAACAATCATAACTGGTGATATTATTAGGGTTACATCAAACCAAGTAACAAACGGAAAAGTACCCGAAGAAAATACAACTGCAACAGCTCGCGGACGCTGGTATGCTTTGGAAGTTTGTGTTGGAGATGGCCCCATTCAGGATAGATATTTAATTTCGAGCAGTAAAGTAAAAGCAGTTGTAAATACAACTGAGGCAGATAATAAAAACATCACTATCGGAATTACATATACAGCTTCTGCAATTTGCGATTTAGCCTATGCGATAAAAAGTATGGATGATTCCGAAGAATTCGCTTTTGGGCGTGTAAATGGAATTGAAGCAGGAACGCATTCTACTGATTTAGAACTAAATCTTAAAACAGCTTTGGTGCTGAATACAGAGTATAAAATTGTGCGTTGGTTTATGCCTTCTGGAGGAACATTCAATGATCAGTTTGAGCCAACGCCAACGGATATTAACTGGACTTATGGAGCTTCAGCAGGGCCTCCTACTATTGTTTTTAATGGTACAGAACCTAATGAATGGGGTTATATTGACGCAGGGTCTGCTGCTGCTGGTTCATCATTAGAAATAACAGGAACAGGTTATACTGCTGGTGATGTGGTGACTGGTACATTAACTCCCTGGACAGGATGGAGTAATGCGGGTGCTACTGTTTATGGTACATATGAGGCTACGGCCGATGCTTTGGGAAATATTTCAGGATCTTTAATTATTAATGCTACAACTCCAATTGGCTCTAAATTAGACACAGGTTCTGGTACCGGTTACATGATTCAATTAAGAGGTACAAGCGGAGGTAATGTTATTACTTTTAAGCATACTAAAAACTTTACAAATATTAAGCTCGGTATTACAGAAGCAATTGCAACTGCCATTAAACCAATAATCGACAACGAGCTTAACGTATTCCCAAACCCTTGTAACAACTGGGTAAATTATGAAAACAACGGAGAAATTGAATCTGTTGGCTTATATAATATAAACGGTCAAATATTATTATCGGAGAAGGCTAATAATGGATTAAATAAATTATCACTTGAGGAATACGATAAAGGTATTTTTGTACTTAAGTTTAAATTTGTTGATCAATCTCAAAGAATAGTGAAAATTATAAAGAACTAATTGATAACTTTTCATCGAAGTTAGTGGCCACTCAAATACTTGAGCGGCCTTTTTTATCAGTACTAATACTTTGCTATTTTAAACTAATTATTCAAAAGTAAAATCGATGAATTTGGCAGAACCCGCAGGAACAATTGTTTGTATCGCATCACTTACTTTAATATTTTCTTTACTTAAGATATCAACAGCCTTACTAGGCTTCGAACCATTAAATGTAATGGTAACTTCACGATCTTGAGGATTAATATACCCTTGATCTACCATAATAACACGAATATGTGTTTCATCAATTCTAACAGCACACCACGAAGCTCCTTTTACATTGATGCGCATTTGAGCAGCTCCTTTACTTACTTCGGAAGAAATTGTTTTACCAAACTCTTTTGCACCAACGTCTTCTCCATCGATAAAACCAGTCTTAAGGTCTGTAACAAAATATGGAATACCTGCACCTTTCAAGTCTTTTTCCATTTCAACCGGACCAACAGGTATCATTCCGTTTGGCATTTCAGGCATATAATTCATCCAACGATAATCCGAACCTAATGCTTTTGAATAGTCGTAATCGTTAATTGTACTTCCTGCCCAATGCATTTGGCTATTCGCAATTACCGCATTGGTATCATCCGTTTTAAATTGCTTCATGTTATGATGATCATCCACAGAGTGAATTAAATCTGCATTAACATCCTTTATTAACATCCAAGAGCTTACAGATTCAATATCTTCTTTTTCTACTAGAGGAATTGCTCCCGATGTCATCAATGCGAATAATGAATTTAAACCCGGATCTTCTAAATAACTATTATTGAATATGATTCCGTAATGACCGCCATAAGCTGCCATCATAATACCATTACGCAGATATGGCGAAACGGAACGCTGACCTCCCGGTGTATATGGTCTCCAACTGGTTGGATTATCATCGACCAACCGCATGGCATAATCATCAACAAAACCTCCCATTAGCATTCCCACACGACCGGAGAAATTTACATCCTGTGTACGAGATGATGTATCCTCGGCTGCTGGAACTAATACATCGGCATACTTTCCGCTGTAAAACATATCTTTCCAAATCCCTTGGTGCGAACTAGCTCCCCAGAACATGTTTTTATATCGGAAATATAATTTTGCTTTACCATTTTTACGAAGTGCTGTGGCCAAACGTGGCATATATTCGTTTACAAAGTGAACCACACGTGGATCATTAGGGTCGTGCATCTCAGCATAAACAAAACCATAACAAGTATTAGGAGCTACTTCTAATATCTGTTCTAAAGTTTCAATATGTAAATAAAACGGATCGGTTACATGACCTGCCCATATGGTAAATGGCTCGCCCTTTGATTCGTAGGCCTTAGCCATCTTAATAATTTCAGCTCTTGATAAATTATACTTACCGCGCTTGTCTTTCTTTAAAGCATCCTTACCAATGGCAGCAACTAACTCTTCACGCGAAGTATTTTCTTTCCAACTTTCTTGAACTACTAATTTAAGATCACCTCCCTTTTTCTTCATCACCTTAGCTTCCGGCTGAAACGGAGTTATCATCACCCATTCCTTTTCTGATTTAGTTTGGTATGATGGCGGAGTAAACTTTAACGCTTGTTGATATAAAGTCTCAATATTTTTTTGCACCTCTAACATTCTACCTTCTTTTGTTTGAGGAGTTGTTAACCACGATGCTTTATTAACAGGATAAGTGTACATTTTATTTCCACCACCTACTTGACCACCAGCAAATAATTGTTTTGATGCCGCATCAAAGGCTAATTGATTAAATATAATTTCGCCATAACGCGATCCTGTTACTTCTAAATCTTCACCTTTTAAACTTAAGCGGTGCATAAAACCGCCATGTTGAAAAGCAATTTCATCACGCACTGGCAATAAGCAAGCACCTTGTGAATGTGCATAACGCTGCTTCTCTTTGTTTTTACCAATATACTCAGCTACCTGGTTAAACTGACCATCTAAACCAATAAACACGCCAGCTGTGTTAGTACCGTAGAACAAAAGATCATCTAATCCATCTTTGGTAATATCAGCTACCTCAAAATCAGTGATCATCATTTTAGATAACATTTTGAGCTTCTTATTTTTTGGCAATTGCTTTTTAAACGCTTTGGTTTCAGTATCAATAATTCCGAAAACTTCCCAACGGTATTTATCGTGTCCATAGGTCATCACAAAGAGGTCTTCCCTATCAGCAGATAAAAAGTTCCCCGAGTCCATTAAACGAAATACACCATTTACTTTAGTTGTACTTACTTCTTTCCCTTCTGTATCGAGCTCGTAAAGTTTAGAATCGTTACCTCCAGCAAATACTTGGGTTTTGCCATTATTCTTAACTACAGCAACTTCTGTAAAACTCACGGGAGGTTTAGGACTATATTTCCATAATAACTGCCCTTTACTACTCCAACAGTAAATATTACCATCGGCTGAAGCGACTAATAAATCCTCGTTTCCATCATTGTTAATATCAGAAGCAACCATTTTAAATACAACTGCCTTATCTTCCGTATTGGCTGTCCAAAGTTTTTTACCTTCTAGACTATAAGCAGCTACCGCACCATCCAATTCCGAAGTATATAAAACGGTTTTCCCTTTTACCGAAGCAGTAATCGTATTACGTAAACCATTACCTTCAGTAACAAAGCCTTTAGCTCCTGCTACCAATGATATTAGTGCCATTACTATTGTACAAATCTTCCTCATAATATATTATCAATTAATTTCTATTTGAAAAACAAGCATTCTATTTATAAGAGCACTTGCTATTTAATACTTTAATTTACTAATACTAAGGTCGGTAAACATGCTTTTAAATTTGTTTGCTGGGGTAAATCTATTGCACTTACCATTAAGTACAAATTCTAAATAAACACTATTAATCAACCACTTAGATAGTAAGCAAACAGGTTAATTACGGTTATTTGTACTATCCAAGCTTATATATTACTAAAAAAAATGTACTTAGTTAATTCAAGTGAATTGAACACATGATTAAAATTATTAGCTGTTAACGAACATTTTTTTGCATTAAATTATCATCATAAAACATAGAGGCTGAATATTGTAGGTCATTTTTAAGTAAAGAGTTAGATTCATAAAAAAAGGTGCATGCCTAGGATAAACCTAAACATACACCTCGCATCAAACTAAATTAAAAAGTACCGTTATTTAATGATATAAGGTTGTGTTTTTAAACCAGGCTCTTTATACTGCTTTAGCTGAACAAACAACTCTTTTTGCATGTTAGTAGCTATTTCTTTGTATTCAGGATTGTTATAAAAATTCTTGGTCTCAAAAGGATCTTTCTCCAGATCAATTAACCAAGGTTTCTCTTTTTTATCAATAACCAATTTGTAGCGATTGTTAACCGCACAAACCCACCATCCGCCATTTTTGGCAAAGTAGGTGATTCTATCATCCTCAACCTCTTTAGTTTTGCTAGTAAAATCAGTAGATGCATCTATACCTTCGAAATATGCTTTATTTTCTGCGCCCATTAAACCTAGCACTGTTGGTGCAAAATCAACATTGGTATAAGCTTTACGAATAATCTTTCCGGCAGGAATAGCTTTTGGATATCGCATTACATAAGGGATACGAGCGGAAGCCTCATAAGGCACACCTTTATTCTTTCTGTTGTGCTCAAAGAACATATCGCCATGGTCAGCTGTAAATACTATAATGGTATTATCTGTAAGGTCATTATCATCTAAAAACTTTAAAATGCGCCCTACATTATCATCAATACAACTTACCATCCCGAAGTATTCTCGAAGGGAACGTTTATCGAATTCTTTGGCCTCATTTTTATCATCTTTATTAGTGCTTTTACCCCAACCTGGCTTTTGCGATACATATTCAGGAGCCATGGTAAAAGGTGCTTCTACTGGCATATCTTTATACATGCTTTTGTATGGCTCGCGCGCTGCATCAGGTGTATGTGGATCTGGAATAGAAAGCATCAACGCAAAAGGTTTATCCTTATCGCGCTCTAAAATTTCTAATGTTCTATCGGTAAAGAAATCTGTTACATATTCAATATTATCAGCACCGTCTTTAATTGCTTTTTCGCCTTCACGCTGACCTAAAGCTTTAATTTCTCCATTGGTAATTTTAAAGTAAGGTGCATGACCTCCCGTCATCATATAACGATTATCGGCAAAGCCCGCTTTGTATTTAATATCAAAAGCATATTTCTTATGGCCTGCTAAATGCCATTTCCCAACGTACGAAGTAGCATAACCTTGCTCTTGCAGGATGGTAGCAAATGTTGGAATATCCTCACGAATACTCATTCCATTTTTTGGTGCTCCTGTAGATTGCGGATAAAGGCCTGTTACCATAGATGCTCTCGATGGTGTACAAACTGGCGATGATGCATAGTAATTCATCGCAATGGCACCTTCGTGCGCAATTCTATCAATATTTGGTGTTTTTGAGTTATTTCCCTTACCCCAAACAAAGGCCTGATCTTCGGGCAATAGCTCTTGGTAACAACTTAATGTTCTGAAGCTATGTTCATCGGTATGAATAACTATTAAGTTGGGTTTTTCTTGCTTCTTTTTTGCGAAAGTACTACCTCCCAACAAGGTAAGAGCTGCTAATACTAATGTATTCAATTTCATATAAATAAATTTAGGTGTAAGCTTTCTGTATAGCTCACACATTCATATAGTGTTATGATTTCGAATACAATATCAATACAATTACTCTGAGGTTTGTTTTCGTCAGTTTAAATTAAATGCTCATAAATTATTAAACTGAAAAGTACATAGCCTTGTGTTATGTTGAAAACAAAAAAAGGGGCAATTTTCACTGCCCCTCGATTTTAATTACTTTGTTTTTTTTACTTTTTAAGTACTCTTGTTGTTTGCTTACCTGCTTTTACAATATATATACCGCTTGGTAAAGATTTCATATCTATAGAAACTACATTAGCTGAAGCAGGAACTGATGCCACTAGAATACCAGTTGCATTATACACATTAACTACCTCATTATTCTCCAAATTTCTTACTGATAGTATATCTAATACCGGGTTAGGATATACACTTATTTCTTGTAATGGTGATTTTTCAACTCCACCAATTGAAGTTGGTGAATCATTTTTCTCAAGATTCAAATAACTCCATACTGTTGTACTTGTATCCTCAGTGTCATTGGTTGCAGTGCCATCTCCATTAAAATCATACTTAATTCTATTTAACTTACTATAGCCAGTAAATGCTAAAACCGAAGCATCCGCAGCATAAATATCAGCATGGGTAACAGTTCCTTGAACGGTTGAACCTACCATATTAAAATCTTCACCGGCAGCTTTATATACTTCAAACGCAATATCAAATTCATTAGCTGTAGTGCTCTTAATCGCTGTACAAATAATTCTTAATTTATCATCTAACTGTAAATCTGACACATTCATAGTTAGATTAGCTTTATCGTTAATTAAGTAAATTTTTAATTGACCTATATTTACTGTAGCATCAACTCCTATACCCATTGTATACGCTAAATCACCGACTGCACCATCTCCTCCATTATTATTGGCCCCTTCTCCTATTCTTCGTGCTGTAAAGCCGTAGATCATCTGATTTGCTACGGCCACATAATCTTCTTCTGGCTCAGTTAGCATATTTTTGGATAATTGGTGTACATTTAAATCAATAGTAAACCTAAGTGCTCCTCCTACAGTCCAATTTAAAGGTACTTCCTTTAAGTTAGCACCTCTCCAATTCCCTGGCCATAATCCCTTACCATTTGGTTCTAAATACCAATTATTTACTCCCTGTAAAACTTGATTTGCTCCAATCCAATCTGGAGTACCACTACTAATTTTTTCTAAGCTCTTTATATTAGCTAGTTCTGAATTTGCCAAATTTGTATCGTAGGCCGGCAAATCTGTTGTAAAATCAGCCTCGTATAAACTCACGTACTGCGCATTTACATTTGCGTATGCACTGAATAAAATAACCACTAAGACTAATTGTAATACCCTGTAATTTTTTTTCATAAATCTAATTTTAAGTTTAAATAATTTCATGCGTCTAATAAACTATGCGTTAAAAATCATAATTAACATTGCTTTGTTTTTTCAAAGCACTTATTAATGTTTTTTAACTCTTGTAAAACTAGACGAAAGAAGCTGCTTAGGCTAACTAAAGGGAAATTAAAACAGTGGATAGAATTTATAAAATACAGTGGTAAAATTAGAACTACAAAGAAATCTCACAAGAGTACTTTCTCAGTTTTACACCAACAAAAACTATCATTAACAACTATACAACAGAGGATTACACAATCATTCAAAAGTCGTAAAATAAATCTAATTGTAAAATTCAGCTAGTTTGTTAGTTGATATATTTGTATATGAGGCAACGAACTAATCACTTAATATTACGTGAATTCGACGTAAGAAAAGTTCTATTTTAAGAGAAAAGAAACAAAGCATTTGTTATATTTAAGTATCTAACAT
>NZ_CANLCN010000031.1:0-38619 GCF_947489045.1 Saccharicrinis aurantiacus | reverse complement strand
CTAAGAAACCCTCTTTAAATATAGACATCATAGATAATGACCATATTAATAAGGCTGCTTAGATCGAACTCACGTTAGGATAGTGCGTATAACCATCCGTTAATGCTACTATAGCTCTAAAATCATTATCGCGTAAGTCATCTAAATGTTCTAAATCAGATAAGGCTTTATCCTTGTTAATAGACTTGTTTAATGCTTGGTTCAGTGTAGTAATTTCGTTAATTACACCAGCCAAGGCTGTATCTTTAGTTAGTAAATCGGCACTAAATACACCAATAATTTTACTAACAACATTGTTTAGCTCGGCATTTCGCATAGAGCTTAAAACTTTCTGAATAATCTTCATAGGTATTATTTATTATAGTTTAGATAAAAGGGATTTCGTTATTATTTGTACAAGGGCTTCATTTTATAATCACGTGTGTACAAACAAACACGCGGTTAATAATTTAAAGGGGCGTGTATGTTTGTATACAAAGGGTGTTGTGCCAGTTTGGCGTATGTACAAACGTAAAAAGTATCTCCCGAGTCCAGTTCGTAAAAAATACAAACGTATAAAGTGCTCCCCTTGCCAGTTTGGCATATTTAGGTTTGTATAAAGTGCAAAATGACTTCAGTTTGTGCTTTATACGTTTGTACACAAGCTATTTTTAGCCCAGGTACCTTATGTACATTTACACACGCCTGTATACAGAAATTTTGAGTGCTTGATAAAATTGTTTTCGAAGATGAATTGGCTGCATGAGTATACCGCAGCTTTGCAGATTTTATTTATTGGGGTCATTATGTATAGGTTAAAAATTCGGATTACGAAATTAATGAAATACAGCAGAATAACAAATCTCATGTAACTTATTATACCCATCAAGATATTATTCGAATCAAGGGTTAAAAAGCATAATTTATAAATGCGGCAGACAATTTACCAAAGGCATGTACAATCAAGCCTTTGGTTGACCTAACTTTACTAGCTCTCTGAATATCTGTTTTCTCAATTATCCAAGAGAACATAGCTTCGATGGGCTGTCTCAGACTGGAAACCGCTGTAGAAAATAAATCATCTGCGGCTTTTATTCGTTGCCTAATAATTTCAGGCATACCTTTGATCGCCTTTATTGGTGTTAGCATCTCTGAATTATACTTTATTTTCATTTCCTCATTATGCTCATGATTCATATAAATCTTATCACCAAAGAAAGTCCTATTATACATCTGCGACCAAGCTTCTTTATAAACAGTAATGTCGTTAACCGATGCTGGGGTGTAAAGTACTTGCTCTGGGAATGGTAATGTTCCGTTTCGTCTAAAACTTAGCATGTGTAACTTCATGCCATAGTAATACAGCCCTTTTGTGGAGCAATATCCTTTATCTATTATTTCCCTAGCTACCTTACCATTTCTTTTACCTGAGCAAGTGATGATGGGCATGGAATCCAGTAGGTTTTGGTTGATTATGCAATCATCAGGTTGAAAGTCTCTAAGCAATAATTCAGATAACCTTGTAAATGCACCATCTAATCGATTTAGTCGATTATTATAAGCCTGGTAAGAACCAAGCTTAGGGAACCAATCCAATAAGTAATCACAAGCAAATTTATGTATCTGCTTCACCTTTGTATACCCCTGATATTGGATACCAAACAGATATATAGTCATTACTTCCTCATCAGTAAACTCTGGTTTTTTATTATTACTGAAACGTTCACAGTAATATTTTAATTCATCAAAATAGTCACAGACCAAGTCGTATATTCTTACTAAATTGTAGTCCTTATCCTTGAGAGTCATATCTAAAAGTCGCTTCGAAAACAACTTTAAGATACTGATTTTCAAGGATTTAAACAATTTTAAAACTTTGGAAATCAGACTCTTAGCCAACTTTTTTTATTTAATTCTCAACCCTTGATTCGCATATATTATTATCATATAGTATATGCGGAAGAAACCATGCCCGCATCTACTCATGTTTGTGCTTATACTTTTTATAGAAAGAAGTATATTGCCCTCAATAATCTTAAATTAGTTCTAAATATGAGAAAACGAAAAATGAAGTTTTGTGTTGTATTACTTCTAGGTATAGGACTTGTAGGAGTTCAAGCTCAAAGTATTTTAAATGTAAAAGTTGGTTCTGAGAATTTCACACATGAGATAAACGGAATTAGAAAGCTGACCTTTACAGGTGATAATTTAAACGTAATTACTTGGGATGCTTCTACAAGTAATTTCGCCCTAGCAAATATTGATAAGCTATTTTTTAGCGATACACCCACAAATATGCCTCCAAAAGGAGCAGCTTTAAACCAAATAGAGCTTTTCCCTAATCCTGTACAGGATATCTTAAATATTAAAAATAACACTTCAGATAACTGCAATTGTATAGTCGAAATTCTCGATTTAAAAGGTACTATTCTGCAAAAAGAAGACCTTGGTGCTATCAATAGCATAAATGTTTCAGTATTGCAAAAAGGCATGTATATATGCCGTGTTTATTACTGTGATAAAATTGAGAATCTTAAATTCATAAAAAACTAAACCCAGATGAAAATGATAGCAAGAATAAGTCTAGTATTGATATTGTGTGTAGCTGCAATAACGGGGAATGCACAAGAAAAAATGTATGTTTATAAAGATGGTGTAATAATATTTCAGGAGGAAACAGTTGAGATTGACAGTGTTCTTTTTCAACAAGCAGATTACGGGGATCCTATAATACATGATGATGTTTATTTAGTTGGAAGTTTCAATGACTGGGATACAGATAACGCTTACCAAATGACACAAGTTGGAGATCGTAAATTTGAGTATACTATTTTTGAAGCGTCTGATATATTATTTAAATTCCTCGGGGAGTCTAAAAATTGGGATACTAAATTCGGTATAGTTAGATATTCAGAAGTAGGAGAAGGTGACTACATATTAACTTCTGAAGACGAGTGGGATATATCTTTACCGGATGGCTCTTGGCATGTGCTGGTTGATTTAGATAAAAATATTGTTTCCATAACAAAAGAACAAGAAATATATATCGTTGGGGATGCTACTGAAGCAGATTGGGATCCGGCAACAGGTATACGCTTAATCAAAAATACTTTAAGTGGTACTAGTACTGCCAATGTTACTTTTTTGTCAGAGGACTATACTTTTAGGTTCTTAGGTCAAAATACAGATTGGGGTCCAACTACTTGGTTTTACGATGATTGTTACTCCGTTGAATCGATACCAAGCGGGTTAGTGGAGGCTGCACCAGTCAATCAATATGGTGAAATTAACTTTAGGATGACCGAAGAAGGAGAATATAAGGTAGAGGCTTCTGTGCATACATCGGGAAAACTGATGTTTGTATTTACAAAATTGTAATAGAACTTGTTTAGCCATTTGGGGATTACTCACAGTTTTCAGTATAATTTAAAACAGCTTTATAGTAAAAAGGCACAAAGAACGTTTGATATAACGGTTCTTTGTGCCTTTTTTATCATGTAAATAAGTCCAAAATATCTAATTCGGTCTCTCCAAAATAACACCCTTCACATTGGCGTCGTAATTCACAAAAGTATCCCAAGGTCCATGTAGCCATAAAAGTACTTTGTAGCCCTCGTTGGCCACAGCAATAGGTCTGATATTTTTGTATTTTGAGTGAGATGTTATGGCTTCCCATTTAATGGTGGTGATATCGTCGGTGGCATTAATTGTAGCCCCATAAATCTCGTGTCGTCCGCCTAAATCTTCGCCTGTAGATGGATTCACATCCGTGGAGATATAAACTTGTTTTGGATCAGTAGGGTCAAAAGCCATTAAACCCGTGTACGAACTCTCAACATAATATAAGCACTTGCCAGCATAGGCAATTTCGCGGTCGTTCCATTGCTTGCCATCCCACGAGGCTATTCTGTAGCGGTGATCGCTGTTGCTTAAATATAAGGAGTATCCAATGTGCGGATTTCCAGAGGCATCTTGCCCCATTGCACAAGTCCAAGCACTGTTTGGCACACTCTCGCAGCCCTCGGGTTTATGGTTGTTCTCGCTACCAGTATATATTTTTTCGCCTTCAGAAGTACCCAAAGGGCCCTCTGTAATATCTTTAATTTTAGTGCCATCTACTTTGTAAAAAGCCCCATCTCTGAATTGCGCATAATACAAACTATTGCCATACTGACGAGGATGTGCATCGGTATACGAAATGCCAATAGTGTTGGCATTGGGTTGAGCGTAGCGTGCGTAAGGTCTCTGACGCCCTTTTAAATCATTAGCAATAAAATGTGTGCGGTTTCCCCATGTTAATCCCTCGTCATCCGAAGTAATAAAAGAAGGATTAAAGGTTTCGCCATCGCGATAAAAATTATACAATTTACCTTCGTTCTTCAAGACATATAAATTCATATAAGTAACACCACGGCGATCGTTATACGTATATTTAAATTGCTGCGGATCTCCCCATTTTAAATAATCGTTGGTAGATGAAATGGCATAATGGTGCATTTTTTCGTTGCCGTGTTTGGCCCACATAGCCAATATACTGCCATCAGAACGGTTATAAAGTGCGGGTACATCGTGGTCGTCGGCCTGTAGTTCTTTATGTAAGGTAACTTTACCATCAATGGTTTCCGATTTTAAATCGAAGATGCCCACGTTCACATCGCCATTTTGCCCATCAAGACCGGCAATAATGAGCTTTCCGTTTTTAATGGTGGCTCTAGGATCTTGATACCAACACCAACCGCCATTCTCCATCATGGTGGTGTATACATCTTCAGCTTTATTTTCATCCTCCGAAGGATAAAAATGTTGAATGTACTGATACATTTGCGATCCGGCAGCTAAAAAAGCACCACTTCCGTATAGTTCAGTATAATTAGGATAACTTAATCCGGGTGCCGCTCCAACGGGCTGAACATAGCCTAACATACCTTCGTTGGTTACTGCACTGGCTAAGGCACTCCAAGCTTTAAGCAATACTGGTTCGTAGGTTTCCTTATCTAAAATTCCGTTTTGTATGCCCCAAGCCAAGCCAAAAGTGAAGAAGGAAGTACCGCTCGTTTCTATATTAGGATAATCGGCAACATCGCCTAATAAACCTGCCGACCAAGTGCCATCAGGACGTTGAATGCGCTTTAGGGTTTCCGACATTTCTTGAAACAGTTGTACGTAAAACTGGCGTCCTTCCCACTGCTGAGGAAACTCAGGAATCATTAAAGCCAATCCGCCATAAACCCATCCATTGCCGCGGCCCCAAAATAACTTCTCGCCATTACTTTCGGTTTTTGTAAGGTATTTCTTATCTCTGAAAAATAATTTTTCCTCTTTATCCCACAGTCTATCGTAGGTCATATGGTACTGTTTATCCATATAATCTAAGTACTTTTTGTAGCTAGTAATTTTGGCCAAACGTGCCCAAACAGGTGGAGCCATAAAAAGGGCATCGCACCAATGCCAGTGCCAATCGTTGGCTTTATCACTTTTCATAAGGGCATCAAACTGTATCATGGTTGGGCGCATCATATAACCTTTGGCAGTAAGTCTGTTCAAACTTAAATAAAATTGCCCCACTGCATGATCATCGGCATGATACATACGCTTGTGCAATTTCCAATTGTACTTTTGGCCCATCTCAACCAGCCAATCAGTGTATGTATTATCGTCGGTAATTTCACTAAACTGATACAAGCCAGCATAAAAAGTAGCCGGCAGCCATTCTAAATCGTGATACTGATTTCTGTGATGCCATTTTTTGCAATCTTCAGGGGCAGGCAAGGCCCTGTATTTGCCTTGCTCATCCCATGTTTTTATTTGCCAATCAGCTACACTTTTGCTTAGCTCAAACACCTCCTCTGCCTTAGGTATTTTTGGCGAGGAGGAGCATGAACTTATTAATGTAAGGATGATTAATTGGAGTAATACTGATGTAGATTTCATAGGTTTATTTATTGTTATTACGTCACCTTAAGGTATTTGTTCTTATTTCAAGCTTTTATCTTATTCCCCTGCACCAACTCTTTCGTACAAGTTTTTTTCAGCTTTTTCAAAGCTAATAAGAGGCTCTATTTCTCGTATTCCCATATCGAATTTGTCTTTTTTATTGGCCAAAGATTTTACTTTAATATAGCGCTGCTCTTGCTGTTTCGGATACATAAATGTTTCCTTTAACGACCATTGGTTTATTTTTCCGGTATATAAAACAGTCCAGTCTTCACCATTCAGTGAGCCACTGATTTCAATATTATTCAGATATACATCAGGATCGAGAAAAGTGATACTGATACCATTTACCAGGCTGATTCTTTTTAAATCGAGAAGAAGAGATGCTTGCTCATCGGCAGCCCAATAAGTAGCAGTGTCATTATCTAATACTGATGCAGCTGCATGCCCAGGTAATTCTTTACTTGCCGAAATACCATAAGCCGACTGTGATACATCGTAAACTACATTGCAAGTATGTTCATAGCTTTTACCATTTTTTATTCCTTTAGCTAAAAGCGTATTGTTGCCTTCTTTTAAATTAACATTCCATGTAAACCCTTTCCTTTGCGAGCCTAAGGATTTGCCATTAAGGAAAAACTCTACTGATTGCAAATTGGTGAATACACGATATTGTTTTTCTGCTTTACCACCACGTACTTTCCAGCTAGCAGATGCAATGTAAACCACAGGTGTATCGCTCCATTTTGATTGTAATAAGTAGTAGGCATCTTTCTTTTGTCTATCAAAAGTAACTAAGCCTTTTTGGTTTACGTGGGGTTTCGAGTCGCCCCTATGCGCAGCACCAAAGTCGGCAAACGACCAACGGTTCACACCGCAAAGCCAATCCATTTTGGCAAACTGATCTAAATGCGCTTCTAAAAAATCGTTCTGGTATTCAATACTAAAATCTTGTCGAACCGGATGATCTGTGTGTATATTCATATCTGAACCTGCACCAAATTCCGATATAATTAATGGAATACCTGGATTCTTCTTTTTCAAATCAAGGCAGCGATTGGTTAAATCGTTGTAATTGGTTTTATACCATCCTCGGTATAGATTGTAGCCAAATACATCCGGAATTTGGTTCACTAAGTAGTCGCACGATCGGTCATTATCGCCATTAACCATTACTGTTTTTCGCACCGGATCTTCTTTATGAGCAATCTCATTTAGCATATAAACAATATCATATACCTGTGCTTTACCATCACCTCTGTCTTTCATCCATACCTCGTTGCCCATTCCCCAGAGTATTATTGAACTATGATTATAATGCTGATAAATCATATCAGTCATCATCGATTTTAAGGTGTTTTTAAAACCATCGTTATTCTTAAAGCCATTTACCAAAGGAATCTCTTCCCACACAAGCATACCCAATTCATCGCATAATTGTAGCATATAATCATCTTGCTGATAATGTGCTAATCTGAGCCAATTAATGCCTGCCTCCTTCATTAACATTAAATCATCATAATGTAATTGTAACGGAACTGCATTTCCTTTTTTATAGTAATCCTGATGGCGATTAATTCCATTTAGTTTGTACGATTTTCCATTTAAAAAGAAACCTTTATCCGCCGTAAATTCAAACCAACGAAAACCGTAATTACATTCAACTTCATCAACTACTGTTTTTCCTTTTAGGAGACTTATTTTTAATTGGTATAAATTCGGATTCTCAGGCGACCATAAATTGGGGTTTATAATAGTAGGCATTTCAAACTGTGGTGTTATTTCAGAGTTTGCTTCTACACTTATTTTCTGTTGCAGTTCAGAAACAATATTTCCGTTTGCATCTTGCAATAGCATTTTAAGTGATAACTTACTTTTCTTTTGCGATGCATTATCAAGCTTCACACGTACTTTTAAGTCTGATGATGTTTGGCTTACCTTTTCGCTCCAAACTCTAAAGCCCGGGCCACCTAATTCCTTGCGCGATATACTTATCTGAGGTCCTTCAATTAATTGTACAGAACGGTATAATCCACCATAAAAGTTGAAGTCGGCACTTGTTGGCGCAATTACCTGACTATTGGCATTGGATACCCAAACATCAATTACATTTTTCCCTTCCTTTAAATTCACAAGCTCGCAGGTAAAGGCACCGTAGCCTCCAAAGTGATGCGTCAGTAATTCTCCGTTTAAGTATACTTTGCATTGCTGGCCAGCAGCACCAAAGCGGATGTAATTACGCTTTTGCAAGTGTTCTGCATCAAAAGTTATATTTTTACGATACCACGATGCTGCTCTTCGGTAATCTTTTGTTTCTAATACATCGCTTGCATTCCAAGTATGAGGTAAGTTTATTTGTGTATATGCACCATCCTTTTCGCGGGGTAAATCTTCTGTATCTTTTTCAAGGTAGAGCCAATTCTCATTAATTGTGTTTGTATTGGGCCAATGTACCTTAGTTTTGGGAGCATTGGCAAAGGCCATTATGCTAATTAATAGAGATAGTGTAAGTGTTATGATCTGTTTCATCATCTAGGTTTTAAAATTGATAAAGGCAAATAAAGAGTTTCTACCTTAAATAATTATCTTTAACCTATCTGTAACGGTAGCTGTAACCGTTACGATATATAATTATAGGTTGATTACTAGGTGTTAAAAATTCACTACACAGAAACGCATCTCATAAATAATATGCCCTCTAACGAAGAAAAATTAGAAATAATAAGCCAAATTACAGAAAGTAAAACCTTTCAAAAAGCTACAACTAGTTCTGCTCTTTTGAAATATTTGGGTAAATGTTGCATCAATAATACTTTTTTGAAAGAAGATATTATCGATCTCGAATTCTTCGGAAATAAAGGACCAGTTGAAAAATCGAGTACTCGTGTTAGGGTGAGTATGTATAACCTGCGTAAAAAGTTAGTTGATTATTACAGTAACGAGGGAGCTGACCAACAATGGAGAGTGAATATTGAAAAGGGGCAATATAAATTAAGTTTTGAGAAACAACAACGAACAAGTAATAGCAAGCGAAATATTTTTAGTTTACGAGCGTTACCCTATGTTTTATTAATTGGTATTATCGCCATTTTGCTATTTTTTCTTCTTATTCCAAAAAGAGTACCTCAATTATGGAGCGAATTTTTAGAGGAAGATAAATCTGTAACCCTATTTATTGGTGATGCCTTTGGAATACGAGGTAAAACAATCACTGGTAATGATGGCTTTACCCGAGATTACTCTGTTAATTCGCTTGAACAGTTTTATAAATTGTTAGAGAAGAAACCTGAATTGAAGAATAACTTAAGTGCTTCACATTATCAGTATTTTACCAATATGGGAGCAGTTGCTTCAAAAAATATAGCCCAATTGTTCTCTACTTATCAAAAAGACTTTGCTATTAAGTATAATTCTAACGCATCGTTTGAAACTATAAGGGCAGGGAATTCCATATATATTGGTCCACTCTTCAACAATAATAAGTTTATTGGTTTGTTTAATAGTGCCAATCCGTACCTTACGCTTTATAAAAATAAGTTGCAGATTAAGGATCATCCTAGCTTAGGAAGTAGCCAAATAAATATTGCCACATCAGGGCAGGTGGTTGATTACGCTATAGTTTCTAAATACCCTGGGCCCATGGGAACAACACAGTTTGTATTTTTCTCAAACCATGATATGGGAGCTTCGGCAACCATAAGGTATTTTACAAATTCCGATTCTATAAAAGTTTTCACTCAGAAATACCTTCAGGATAAGTCGTATTTTACAGCTATTTATAAGGCTACCGGAAAAGAGAGAACCAGTTTAGATTTGGAACTGATTAAGGTAATTCCTTTTTAAATTATAGTTCTTGGGTCAAACAGAAGTTCTATATTCAAAAAAGAGTGGTTTCTCATCCAACGAATTGTAGCTATATTGCGGCAAAATTCATTACAAATCAATAAATACAGTTATGCAAAAAATGAAACTACTATATGTAGCTAGTTTGGCTTTGTTATTTGCTTGTTCCCCAGCAAAAAAGTCAGATGCAGGGTATTCAAATAAGGATATTGAAATTTCCTCGGATAAACTAACGCCAGAATTAATGTGGCAATTGGGTAGGGTAGGTAATGTTTCGGTATCGCCCGATCAAAGTACTATTTTGTACACCATTGCTTACACAAATATTAAAGAAAACAAGAGCTATACCGATGTGTACACCATGAATGTGGACGGTAGCAATAAAAAGCAAATTACAAATACGGTTGCAAATGAAAATGCCGTAGTTTGGAATGCTGATGGTAGCAAAATAAATTTTATTTCGTCGGAATCTGGAACAAGTCAACTTTGGGAAATGAGTGCCGATGGTTCTAAACGTAAGCAACTAACAGATATTAAAGATGGAATTACAAACTTTTTAATTTCTCCTGATGGTTCAAAATTCGCTTACACAGCCGAAGTTAAATTAGATGAGGATATACACGATATTCACCCAGATTTACCTTTAGCAAATGCACGTATAGAAAACGATTTAATGTATCGCCATTGGGATAGATGGGAAGATGAAAATTACAGCCACGTTTTTATTGCAGCTATGTCGGCAATGGTAACTTCCGGGACTGATATTATGCCTGGCGAGCGTTTTGATGCGCCATTGAAACCATTTGGTGGGGTTGAGCAATTAGCATGGAGTAAGGATTCGAAAGGATTAGTTTATGCATGTAAAAAATTAGAAGGTAGAGCTTATGCCGAATCTACTAATGCTGATTTATATTTATATAACACAACAGATAAGTCAACCATTAACCTTACAGAGGGAATGATGGGTTACGATTTAAATCCACAGTTTTCTCCTAATGGACAGTACTTAGCTTGGGAGAGCATGGAACGTGATGGTTATGAGTCGGACAGAAATAGATTATTTGTGCTAGATGTAAAAACAGGTGTTAAAACTGATATTACAGAAGGTTTTGATTATAATGTTCATTCCATTATGTGGGATGCATCCGGAACTGAATTAAGTTTTACAAGTAATTATCATGGATGTAATCAAATTTACAACATCACATTTGCTGATAAAAAGATTACTAAACTTACTGATGGTGTGCAAAATTACAATTCAGCCATTAAGGTTGGTGAAAAGTATATTGCCACAAAAACAACCATGAAACAACCTACAGAGATTGTTGTAGTTGATGTTGCGAAGGGAACCGATAAAAATATTAGCCAAGTAAATGATCATATTCTTGCTAAGATCAAAATGGGTGATGTTGAGAGTAGATGGATTGAAACTACCGATGGCAAAAAAATGCAAACTTGGGTAATCTATCCTCCTAATTTTGATAAGAATAAGAAGTATCCTACGCTTTTATATTGTCAAGGCGGACCGCAAAGTCCTGTAAGTCAGTTTTGGAGTATTCGTTGGAACTTTGAATTAATGGCTGCCAACGATTATATTATTGTAGCTCCGAATCGTAGAGGTTTACCAGGTTTTGGACAAGAGTGGAATGAGCAAATTAGTGGCGACTATGGCGGACAAAACATGAAAGATTATTTATCAGCCATCGATGCTTTAGCAGAAGAGCCATTTGTTGATAATGATAAATTGGGAGCTATAGGTGCTAGTTATGGTGGTTACTCGGTTTATTGGTTAGCAGGTAACCATAACGGGCGTTTTAATTCACTCATATCGCATTGCGGGATTTTTAATTTTGAGCAAATGTATTCTACAACCGAAGAGCAATTCTTTGTGAATTGGGATATGAAAGGTGCTTATTGGGATAAAGACAATAAGGTAGCCCAAAATACTTATGCAAATTCTCCACATAAATTTGTTGGTAAATGGGATACTCCAATATTAGTAATTCATGGAGAAAAGGATTTTAGAATTCCATATACTCAAGGAATGGGAGCATTTAATACTGCTAAATTAAGAGACCTTAATGCACGTTTCTTATATTTTCCAACGGAGTGTCATTGGGTGCTTTCTCCGCAAAATGGCATTTTATGGCATCGTGAATTCTTTAAGTGGCTCGATGAAACTTTAAAGTAAGCTTCTTAGCTTCTAGATATATAAAAAACGCCAAAGCATTTATTTTGCTTTGGCGTTTTTTATGAATCGAAATACAGCTACAAAAAGCTATAACTGTTCTTCTTCTAAAATTAGTTTTACACGTTCAATATCAGCTTCTGATATTTGCAACTCAACCTCGTTTGATTGAATGTGGTTTAGTACTTGCGTAGAATATTCATTTTTAAGGTAGCACACAATACCTTCTGATTCAAGTCTGCTTTTTAAAAACAATAAATCAATTTCATTGTGCGATGTTTTAATGGTTACTAAGCTCATGTTGTAAGTGTTTTTTAGGATTGAAATTGTTGTATGTAATTTCGCTAAGATATGTTGTTGGTTAACAACTTTTCTAAGCGCTCTATTTGATTGTATTTATTTACTTGTCTTAAGTTTCTTGCAGTTTCTGTAAAATATTGATGTCCTTTAATAAATGAAAGTTGGCGTTTTATCCAATCGTTATATGAGCCTATCATATCGCGAACCTTTAGTTCATCGTAAAGTTTCTCTGAAACAGGAATAAAGTCTGACCTTCCAAGATAATCTAAATCAGAATCACAAATTACTTCTTCCAATTTATTTTTGGGTTCAGGAGGATACTCCGTAGCCATTATTAGTTCACATATTTTTTCAATGATATCTTCAGGATAATGGTATTTTGCTAAAAACTTACGTGCTATAATTGTTCCATGATATTCATGCTGATCGTAACCCAAAGTATGTCCTGTATCATGAAAAATTGCAGCAAATTTCAAAATAAGTATTTCTTCTTCATTAAGACCTTCGGCCCAACCTATTAGCTCAACCCCAGTAACCACATCAATGGTGTGTTTTACATTATGGTAATAGAGGTTATTGGGTAATTCTTGCTCAAGCATATCCAAAATATGTTCTTGAATATCAATAAACTGAATAAGAGAATATTTAGTTAAGAATTTTCTGTTGAGCTCATTTGTTTTTTTAGCATCCTGAAGCTGAGGTAATAATCCAACTACTGTATACATTTCAATGGCACCTTTGTACTTAACTGGCATCTTTCCTGAATATTTGCACTCAAAGAATTCTTTAATAAGCTCGTAAGTCATTGATGAAATATGAATTTCACCCGGGTTACAAGCCATACCTAATCTACAGGTTAAATCTACAGAAGAGCCTGCTAAGCGAAATGGAGAAGACCTCCTATTTGTAGGCTCTGCTAAAACAGGGCCAGTATGAATGCCTATACTAACGTCCCAAAACGAACTGCCATTTTCGCCTCCATTTACATCAATTGCTGCTTGTTGCATTTCAAAAGCAGCTAAAATAACATCTATTGGGTTAGTTCTATTTTCTTCCAACATTCCTCCGCCAAAAACAAATGAATCACCAATAGTTTTAATTTTAACGATGGAGTATTTTTTTGCAATCTCGTCAAACAGAAGTTTTAGCTCATCTAATTTATCAATTAAGTTTTCGGCTAAAGGATGATTTGTGAGTCTTTTAAAGCCATCAATAGAAACGTATAGTAAGGAAACTCTATTAAACCTTTTTAAGTTACTGAGTTTAGAGCTTTTCTTTTTATCAATGTTGAAATTATGATCTGCAACAAGGTTTAGGTATTTATCATCTTGTTTTTGAATGAAATAATATCGCTCTGTAACCTTCTTCTTATCAACAGACAATGTGCTACTTCTTTTAGCTAAGCTTGATAATCTATCTAAGTATAATTCTAAATTGTCTTTCATAGCACTACATATAACAAAAGATGATTAATGGCGATATCTTATGTGGTTATAGAAATAAACCTAAATAAAAAACCTATACCCTCAAAATATACGAAGAAAGAATATTTAGGTTATGTTATGAGTGCTTTAATTCGGTAAATAGGGTAATTAAGATAATAAAAGGTATTATTTTGGGGATTAAAACTAAATGTTTTGATTTATAGAAGATCGATTATTTTAGATACTCTTGTTTTTATTGGTGTAGTAGCCTGCATCCATTTAATATCAATTCCTCCACGTTCCATTTTTCTAAAATAAGTCATTTGTCGTTTGGCAAACTGATGGATTGCTATATTTAATTGGTCGAACATTTCTTGGTGGGTTATTTTACCGGTGGCAAATAGCGTAAGAAATTTATATTCTAAACCATAATAGATTAGGTCTTCGGCACTCACTCCTTGGGCCATTATATTTCTCACTTCATCAACCATACCTTCTTCCAATCTGGATTTGAGACGCTTGGTAATTTTAGCTCTTCTTAGTTCTCTGTCAATATCAACTCCAATTATGAGAGGTCTTAATTCAGGGAGAGTTATATCAATTTCTGGGTTGCTTTTATAATATTCCTCAATTTCAATTGCTCTGATAGCCCTTTTTATTGTATCAACATCACTATTGTTATGCAGGTTTTTATACGACTTTAGTATTTCAGTAAGTTCAGCAAGTGTCTTATTCTTTAAGGTTTCTCTAAATTCAGGATTGGCAGGTACTTGTACCAACTTGAAATGTTTTAGTACTGCCTCAATGTACATGCCTGTTCCGCCGCACATAATTGGCATTTTACCTTTATTCTGAATTTTTTCAAAAGCCTTAAAAAAATCATTTTGGTATTGATATACATTGTATTTGCTTCCTGCTTCAACTATGTCTATGAGGTGGTAAGGAATTTCAGTTCCATTTATGGTATAGTCATCTAAATCTTTTCCTGTACCCAAGTCCATTTGTTTGTATACTTGGCGACTGTCGGCACTAATTATCTCACCATTTATATCGTAAGCCAATTGGGTAGCTAAATCAGTTTTGCCACTAGCAGTTGGACCAAGAACGACTATTAGATTATAATTTTCTGATTTTTTCATCGTTAAATAAGTAGAATTAGTGACTAAAAGTAAAGATGACCTGAATTTTATTAATTTTGCACCACAAAACTAGATAAATGAGCGAACATTTGCTTATGCATTGGAGAATTTTTAATTAATGAATGATAAAGTTAAACAAGAATCACTAACTCAAAGGTACCAACATTTATTTGTTAGGAGCATCAACTTAATAGTGAAACCTAAGAAAGAGTGGGCTGTAGTGTTGCACGAGAAGAATGACTCGAATGCTATTTTAAGTACATTTGTGCTGCCTTACGTGTTTTTAGCAACTATTATTACTTTTGTCAAGTATTTAGTGATATACAGCAATCTTGAGTTTGGAGAAGCAATTAAGCAATCTTTAGCAATTTTTTCATCTTTGTTTTTCACATATATCATTGGATATCAAATTTTGATACGTGCCTTACCTGGATTTTTAAATGGAAAAATTAGTAAATCATCGTTGAATAGAATATCGGCAAGTTTAATAGCTTACTCTTCTTTGTGTGTTTTTATTTATCAGGTTTTAATATTATTGATGCCAGATTTATCGATATTGGCAGTTATTCTACTTTATTCAATTTATTTAATTTGGATTGGTTTATCTGAGTTTGATAATTTTAAGCAAAAAGATTTTAAAGTAGTAGTAACAATTATAATAAGTGGTATTGTATTAATTATGCCATTTTTTTTATCAAAAGTTATTGTACAAATGAGTGCAGGAATTTAACACGTTTGTAATGAGTAAACAAAAAATAAATATAAGAAATAAAAAAGCCTATTTTGACTACGAAATAATTGAAAAATATGTCGCAGGGGTTCAATTATCAGGTACTGAAATAAAGTCGCTTCGTCTTGGTAAAGCAAGTTTGGTAGATGCTTATTCGTACTTTGTAAATGGTGAGCTTTGGGTTAAAGGTTTTAATATTTCAGAATACTTTTATGGCACTTATAATAATCATATGCCCTTAAGGGAGCGTAAATTATTGTTACATAAAAAAGAATTGCAAAAATTAAATAGAAAAACAAAAGAGTCTGGTTTAACCATTATTCCTTTACAAGTATTTATTACAGATAAGGGTTGGGCTAAAGTAGAAATAGGCTTAGCAAAAGGTAAAAAGTCTCATGATAAACGTGAAACTTTAAAGCTTAAAGATGCTAAGCGCGAAATGGACAGAACAAAGAAAATATATTAAATAATACGCAACCTTTGTGTTTATAATACATCTTTTATGGTAACAAGCGTTGTTACCATAATGATTGTTTTAGATGTAAAACATAATGGTATCAATGTTTTTGGGGTGGATAAACTAGACAATATTATTAAACAATGCAGAAAGAATAAGCCTGCTGCGCAAAAGGAGCTTTATCAGCTTTTTTCGCCTAGGTTGTTCGGTGTGTGTTTGCAATATTGTAAGGATAGAACTGAAGCAGAAGACAATCTTCAAGAAGGATTTATTAAGATCTTTAGTAATATTAAACAGTTTAATTTCCAAGGTTCATTTGAAGGATGGATGAGAAGGATTATGGTGAACACAATAATAGCTTCTTTCCGAAAAAAGAACCCGGTTTATTTTACCGATAATATTGAGGATTTTGAAAGGGATTATAAAGAAGAGCAAGTTGAGGAAAGTAAAGTTAAGCTTCCTGACTTATTGAAATTAATTGAAGAGTTGCCCCCTAAGTATAAATTAGTATTTAATTTATATGCTTTAGAGGGTTACACGCATAGTGAAATATCAGAGATATTAAGTATTAGTGAAGGAACATCTAAATCAAACCTATCTAGAGCAAGAAAATTATTAAAAGATAAATTGAATAAGGCAAATGTGGCTGAAATTCAAACCGCATAAGTAATATGAATAAAGATATCGACAATATATTTAAAGATGGACTCCAAGGTCATACCGAGGAGCCACCTGCGTTTATATGGGATTCTATCAATAGTGAGTTAGGTACTGCACGTGCTAATAATAATCGTATTGTAATGTGGCGCAGTCTTGCTGCAGCCGCATTTATTGGTGTTATTTTCTTAAGTGGTTTGTTGTTTAAAGGTATTGATGATAATTTAAATTCAAATGAGGTTATTGGATACAATCATTCAAATAATGAAAAAGTAGAGAAAGAAAAAATAGTTAAGGAGGCTGCCGTAATTTCTTCAGATGAACCTAAAACGGAGGAAAAGCAAATTGAATCAATCACAAAAGTAGTTGTGCCAACAAAGACCTTTTTATCAGAACAATCTGAATTTAGCGACTCTAGAAAAAGTAATGAAAATAAAGCTAAGACAAGGAATGCTCAAGATAACGAGAAACCTAATTTATCTTATGAGCAAGAATTTATTGTAGAAACTCAAATAGAGGAGACTGAAGTTGATTCAAGTCCTGTTATTCTTGATGATAGTAGTAATGAACAAACCTCAAGCTCTGAAGAATTGAACGAATCATTACCAATTATTTATTCTGAAGGCTCTCAAGTTATTTTAGCTCAAAATAATCAGAAAAAAGAATACGAACCGTTTCCAGGTAAACCCTCAGTATATAATCCAACTAAGAGTAAATCAAAGTACGTAATAACATTAGGTGGGCAAGTTGCACCTGGTTATTCTGATAAGGAAGTTTCAGGGGCTTCAAACACTGCAAGTAAAGAATCAGGAATTGTTACAATTTCTGGTGGGCTTAATGTAAATGTGAAAGCAAAGAGTAGGTGGAGTATTGAAACAGGGGCCTATTATACCCAGTCAGGACAAAAATTTTCTAATGAAGTATATGGTGATGATAGATCTTTATTCATGAGAGCTAATAGAGCTAAAGTGACTGAAAAAGAAACTGAGGTGCCATTAAATAATTCTCTAGGGAAAATAAATCTTAAGAATGTTCCTATTTTTGGTGAGGATAATTATGGTAAAATGCCATCTCTTCCTAACGTGAGTAATCCAGAATTAGGAAGTCCAAATAATACTGTTGGAATGATTGATATTCAGCAGGAATTAGATTTTATAGAAGTGCCTTTGTTGGTTCGTTATCACTTAATAGATAGTAAGGTTAATTTGTCTCTTGCCGGAGGTATGAGTACAAATTTTTTAGTTGATAACAATGTATACTATCTAGAAGGGGGTAATAAAACCTGGATTGGAGAAACAGAACAAATCAATAATGTTAATTATAGTGCAGTGTTTGGTTTGGGCCTTCAAGCTCCAATTTGGAAAACGCTTCAGTTTAATTTAGAGCCACGATTGAAGTATTTTATGAATTCTGTATCAAGTGATACTTCAACAGATTATAAACCTTATTCTATCGGGTTGTTTACTGGCGTTAGTTATAGGTTTTAGGTTTATTTAATGCTACGTTGTGTAGCATTTGCCATTTCATAAAAAACACCTTTATTGGCCATTAGTTCTTTTGGACTGCCAATTTCAGCAATTTCGTTATTATCAATTACAACAACTCTATCTGCTAGGTTTATAGTTGATAATCGATGACTCACAATTAATGCAGTTCTTCCTTTAGTGATTTTGTCAAAATTTTCAATCATCTGAGCTTCTGTAAAGGCATCCATCGAACTTGTTGGTTCATCTAAAATAATTAACTGGGCATTATTATAGAATGAACGCGCGAGGGCCATTCTTTGCCATTCACCCATACTCAACATTTCACTGTCTTTAAATAAAGTGCCGAGTTTAGTGTCAAAACCTTGGGGTAACTTTTCTAGAGTCTCTTTTATACCAGCCTTTTCAGCATTCAACTTAATGTCTTCCTCATTCATCTCTTTATTGACATCACCAAACCAAATATTTTCCTTGGCTGTTGTATTATAAAGCATGAAATCTTGAAATATTACGCTAATATTTTGAGAAATGGACTCGTTATTTATATCAGATAAATTAATATCATCAATGAGAATTTGCCCAGAACTAGGTTTGTATAATCCACATAAGAGTTTAATTAAGGTTGTTTTGCCAGCGCCATTTGCCCCAACTAAGGCTATGGTTTCTTCTTTATTTATGTTTAAATTAAAATTGTTAAATACCTTACGTTTACTGTTTGGGTATTTAAAACTTAAGTTTTCTATTAAAATACCCTTCTGAATAGTTTTTGGAAAACTAATATTCGTATTGGGTTTTGTGTTTGGATGTTTGTAATCCATAAATTCAAATAAGTTCTTTAAGAAATTACCATCATCAAGGAGGGCTGTGATATTTCCTAGAAGTTCTTGAAGAATTCCGAAGCCTCTATATAAAGCTAGCAGATACATTACCATAGTGCCCTGTGAGACATTTCCATTGATGGCTTCCTTTGTTACAAAACCAAATACTAAGAATAGCGATACGGATGCAAATATCTGTAAGAATATCTCATGGCTTGTTTTCCTGCGTAATAAGTTTAATTGGTCGTTCCTTAACTCATCTTTTAGGTTCTCATATTGGTTCTTAAAAAGCCAGCTTAAGTTAAAAATACGAAGTTCTTTTGCATACTCTTTACCTGTTAATAGCCTGTTGTAGTATCCTACAACTCTTTCTTTTTCGGTTTGATTATTCTTTAGGCTAAATAGTTGTTTCGAATAATTTAATCTGAGTATAACTATTGGGAGTGATGTGATTATAAGTGTAATTATAGCAAACCAATGCAGCGAGCTTAATAGTCCAGCAATTAATAAAAGGGTAATGCAGTTTTGCAGAATCTTAATAAAACCATAATATATTCGGGAGGGTCGAATTGTTGATTCATTTATAGCCCTGTGAAATATATTTTGGAAGTTTACATTTTCAAAAGAACTGTAGCTAAAAGTGGTTGTATGAGAATGAATGATATTTTGGATATAATCGTTTATTGAATAGGAATGTTTTTGGTTTATTAGCGAGCCAATAGACGTTAATATGGCATTGAGTATAAATAAAAAGCCAGTAATGAAGAGTGTAATATATAAAGTAAAGTCTTCGTTATTATTGTTTTGAATTGATGTAGCAATTTCATCAACCAATAATTTAATAATATATATAAGGCAAACAGGTAAAAATCCTTTGATTAAAATAACAAAGGCGTTTATAATAGACCATTTTCTTGAGCTTTGCCAAACTATTTTTAGGGAACGGAATATGTGTTTAATTTTATCCTTCAATTGTTTAAAATTACTTGTTAGATGATAATTAGCAATGTAAAGATAAAAATATGAATTTAATAGGGGGAGTTTTTGAGTTTATACCAAATACGGGCTAGGTAATAGGTGAAGTAACCTAATATTGGTGTAGTTATAACTATCAGCTGTTTAATAAAAATAGAGTGTCGTATCTTTAATACCTTACCATTTCGTTTGTGTAGAATGCTAATGGCTAGTAGTTTGTCTCTGTTAATTATTTTGTCAAAATTAATTAAGCCATCACCTTTTGTAAGGTATTGGCCTTTAGTGTGGTCAAATTTTATTAGTCTGTGAAATACAATTCTTTTTTGTCTCTCAAAGAATACCACATCTCCTTTTTTTAGATTATTAAAATCTATAGGTATAACCTTAACAACATCGCCCGGTAAATAGCAGGGGAACATACTTAAGCCATGTACAGGAATTTCGACAGAAACCCCATCTGCAATCATTTCTTTTATTGCTTCTAGTAATAGTTGTTTTTTGTGTTGGGTGTTCAATCTCCTAATTCTTTAATTAGTTTAACAATGTCACCGTCGGGCTTGAAGCCTACCTCATACACCTTTATTTTATTGATAATGGATTCAACTATATCTAAATGATTCTGAATCATATCTTGCTCATAAAACTGCTGAATAAAATTACTCAGTACTTTAGTAAATGCATGTACTCCACTTAAGGGTTTTATATAGTTATTAGGGTGTTGTTTTAATATAAATATTTTTGTTAGTGTGCTTTCTATAGGCTTTTGGGTATAGTATGGCATAGGTGTATTATAGACTTTTATATGATCCCCTATACTTCTTATTGCGAGTCTATCGTCATTTATGACTGTATGGCCGGCTTGGTGCCATAATCTTGCCATGGTTGATTTGCCAATGCCTGATACTCCGGTAAATGCATATGCTTCATCATTATTGATAATGCACGATGCATGTATTAGTACTCCATTGTTCCAGTGCAATAGATATAAACTTAATAGGGCACCAAAAGGGTGAGAGTATGGGTCGATTAGGAGTTTATCGTGAGAGGTACCTTTCACATAAGCATTTATTATATTACTATTATTATTTTTAATAGCAACTATCTCATCTATTGAAGGATGATTCTCATAACATATTTTTATGGCAACTGATTCGTTATTTTTATAGATGTGCCATTCATACTTCAGAAATTCTTCTGTAGTTAAGTTACCAGTAAATACTCTTTGAAAGGATGTTAAATTATAGGTGATTTTTGAATATTGGTAGTTTAGATTATAATCAGAATTTTGATTAGCAAAATCTTTAGAATAAGCGTAAGCAGAACAATTTAAATCAAGTTGGATAAATTTGCTTTTAGTTGATATTAAAATTTTAATACCTGAAATGTTTAGGTATAAATTGGTATTATTCATAGCACAAAGCTACTAATAAGATACAGAATTCCCTCCAAAAGGATTGTTTTCTGTTGATGGAGTGCTTGTATTTAATGGATTATTATCAAGAGAGGAAGTGCTACCCGTTTTTAGAAAAGGGTTAGTGCCAGGAGGAGTATAGTCACCAGGAGGTTGAGTCATCATTACCATTGAAATCTCTTGATCAACAATAATCTCGTCCATTGAAGGTGAGTTATAATATTTTTTATTTTTATTCTCTCTTTTCATAATTGGTTTAATGCACTCCTAATGTTATAAAATAACACCTTTACTTATGGCATGACTGATAAACTGCTCCATGTCATTTTGGGCAATCATCGCATTTACCTCATACTCCTCAGTTAATGCTGATAAAATATCACTAACTGAATTTTTGTTATTAATCTTACTGTAAATAAAGGTCCCCACCTCATTAAGAGTAAAAACTTTATTCATATCTGCAATGTTATCGGAAATGGGCACTAAAACAGTTTCATTTCCAATTTGCTTTTCAACAAAGTCAATACTCTTTTTATAAACTACGTTTAGGTTAATTTTGTTCATAATACCGCTCAAAAGTATAAAAAAAGCAATTTTACGCCTGTTATAAATAGTTAATTTAAAATTGACTTTGATTAAATATCATTATAGCTTAGCTAATTGTAGATTTTTGTAGACTAAAAAACAACTCTTGAAAATGGAGCTGCATCATGGCTAATGAAATCTTTGTTACAATATTTGTAATAGCCAGTTACGGCTATCATAGCTGCGTTGTCGGTGGTGTACGCAAACTTTGGTATAAAGGTTTCCCAATTTTGTATTTTTGCTAGTTTTTGTAAGTTGTCTCTTAGACCTGAGTTCGCTGAAACTCCACCAGCTAGGGCAATTTGTTTAATATTCAAGTCTTTTGCTGCTAGTTTCAGTTTGATTAAAAGAATATCAATTATGGTAGCTTGTAATGAGGCGCACAAATCGTTCTTATTTTCTTCAATGAAGTTTTCATTCTCTTTTAGTTGATCTCTCAGGAAATATAAAAAAGAGGTTTTTAATCCACTAAAACTATAGTCGTAGCCTTTGATGCGTGGCTTAGAGAACTCGAAAGCATTAGGATTTCCATCTTTTGCTAACTTATCAATTAATGGGCCTCCAGGATATGGCAAACCCATTACTTTGGCACATTTATCAAATGCTTCACCCGCTGCGTCATCAATTGTTTGTCCTACTACTTCCATTTCGGTATGGCTTTTAACCAAAACAATTTGACTATTTCCTCCTGAAACCAATAGGCATAAAAAAGGGAAAGATGGATGTTTTATATCGTTATCTGGTTCATTTATAAAATGAGCCATTATATGAGCATGTAAATGGTTTACATCAATGAGTGGAATGTTATTTGCCAAAGCAAATCCTTTCGCAAAGGAAGTGCCTACTAATAAAGATCCCATTAGTCCAGGACCTCTTGTAAATGCAATGGCATCAATTTTCTCAGGTTTAACATTAGCTTCTTTTAACGCTTTGTCTACTACAGGTATAATATTTTGCTGATGCGCTCTTGAAGCTAACTCTGGCACAACGCCACCGTATGCCATATGAACATCTTGATTTGCTACCTTATTTGATAACACAGTGTCATCTTTAAAAACTGAAGCTGATGTATCATCGCAGGAAGATTCTATTCCAAGTATATAAATGCTCATTTTATTTCGAATGTTTTATTTATTAATAGAGATTATACAATATCCTTAATAAATAGTTTACTGCTTTTAGCTTAATGTTTGTGGAATAAAACTGAGCTAAAAACGTTTTTTGATTACTTTTGCAATTAAAGCACAAAAATATTAAAAAATCCGTTAAAATATTATCTATCGCAATATTAGGTTTGTTGATACTTCCTGTATTGTTGAGTCTCGTTATTCTGATACCAAGCGTTCAGAATTATGTAGGTAATTCTATTACTAAAACTTTATCAAATGACTGGGGCACTGAAGTAAGTTTCTCAACCATTTATTTTAAGCCAATAAAGAACATTGAAATCAATGATCTCCTAGTAAAAGATGTAAATAATGACACTCTTTTATATGTAAAACGATTTGAAGCTCCTATAAATAGCTTTAGTATTAAAGGTAAACGGATTAACTTTGGTAATGTAAGTGTAAGTAGTTTGCAGTCTCATATTGTAAAGCAAAAGAATAAAAGTAATTTTGAATTTCTACTTGATTCTTTAGGTAAAAATAGCTCTGGTGATTTTGACTGGAAGTTTACGCTTCAAACAATAAAAATAAAAAGGAGTAAGCTCCGGTATATCAATTACGATGCAGATAGTATAAGTTTAAAGTTTAATCCTAACAACTTTACGATCGACAATTTTAACGCAACAATTAGTAACATTAAAACTGTTGACGATTCTCTTTCGTTAAGGATTGATAAATTTTCATTTATAGAACATCAGGGTATTGCTATTAATGAATTGAAGTGCTCTGTTGGTTATGGAAAAAATGGATTAGGTTTTGAAGATTTATCTTTAAAATCGAGAAATACTTTTTTAGCAATTGATTATTTTAAACTGAAATATGATACTATTATTGATTTAAATGATTATTGGGATGGGCCACAGTTTTCTTTAAAAATTAAATCTTTACAAAGTACATCAAAGGATATTAAACAGTTTATACCTAAATCACCAGTTTTTAAGAATGTAATTAACCTGAGTGGTAAGTTTAGAGGGACTCTAAATGATTTTAAAGGGAGTGCGGTTTCGCTCAGTTTTGGCACAGGAACGAGTGTGAAAACCAATTTCCAAGTTCGAGATTTATCGAATATTGAAGATGCCTATATTTATCTAAACATTAAAGATCTCAGTACAACCCCAAATGATATAATTAAACTGATTTACTTAAATAGTAAAAACCAGAATTTGTCTATTGGTAATACCATTAATAAAATTGGCGATGTTAAATTTAAGGGGAAAATTTCAGGGTTTCTAAATGATCTGGTAGCCTATGGTAACTTTCAAACAGAATTAGGTGACTTAAGTACTGATATTGGTGTGAAAACTACGGCTGATGGTAAAATTATTTATGCGGGATTATTAGATACCAAACAATTTAAAATTGGCGAATTATTCAATTCAGAAGAGAATTTAAATAAGGTCTCATTGGCATTGTCAGTTAATGGGTATAGAACAAACGATATGCAATATCGTGCTTTGGTTGATGGTAAAATTGATTCGATAGATATTAGAGGATACAATTACGAGCATGTTCAGTTAAAAGGTTACCTATCCAATAAAAAGTTTAATGGAAATGTTATTTTAAAAGACCCGAATATTGATTTAGAGTTTGATGGTCAAGTTGATTTTACAAAGGATTTACCTGAGTTTGATTTTGTTGCCGATGTGAATAATATAAAGCCGAATCAACTTCATTTTTTTCCTAAGTTAAACGATAGTGAAATCGGATTTAAAGTTAATGCAAAACTGTTAGGACAAAGTTTAAATACCATCAATGGTAATGTTTTAATACATGATGGTCATTTGTCTGCTTTGGATAAGCAGTATCAATTGGATAGTTTAAATGTCAGTTTTAACGACTTAGATAGTACGCATAATATCACGATAACATCAGATATAATTAATGGGTATTTTAATGGTAGATATGAAGTTGCGACTTTGTCCAATCAGGTACATTACTATTTACACAAATCGTTGCCCTCTATTTTTAGAAAAAATGAACTTAGCGAGATTTCTGGTAATAATATAGATTTTAAACTTGTTGCAACAGATGTTAATCCTTTACTATCTATTATAAGTCCGTCAGTTAAAATTGCTAAAGGCTCATTTTTACAGGGGAATTTGAATTCAGATAAACAAACTATCCAAATTAATGCCAACTCAAAATCAATTACCTATGACAATGTTGAGGCGGATAAGTTAAACATGGAGCTTAATGTAAATGGGGGTAATATTAAAAACTCAATATCCGTTAATGCTTTTAATATTGGTTCTTTAGTATCTTTCAACAATTTTAATACTAACCAAGAAGCATTTTCAGATAGTTTATTACTCAATATAAATTGGGATGACAAGAAGGAAAAGGAAAATTATAAAGGCGATTTAAACATTGTAACCAAGTTTAATAAATCTAATGAAAGGTTATTTACTCAGTTAAATATTGAACCATCATCTTACGTTATAAGTGATTCTTTATGGACTATTCAGCAATCTCGTATCAATATAGTTCCTAATGGAATGCATATAAATGCCCTGCGCATATATAATGCTCGACAGGAACTGAATATGAATGGTTCTTTATCAGATAAAAACGCGGATCTAGAAGTAAATATACAGAACTTTGATTTGGAGAATGTTATGAGTCTTAGAGCTCTAAATAAAGTACATATAGCGGGCTTGCTTAATGCAAACTTAAAGTTTGAAGAGAATTATTTAAATCCGGTAATATCAAGTGATGTTAGAATTGATAGCCTTGATGTTAATAACGAATTAATCGGCGATTTTTTTGCAGAATCAGTCTATGATCGACAGGAAGAAGAGGTTAAGATAAGTACAGAAATAAAAAAAGGGAATAGAGAAATTCTTGTTGGAGGAGGGTTTTTTAAACCTAAAAGTAAGGAATATGATTTCGATTTTAAGCTAGATAGTTTACCTGTAGGGTTTTTAGAAATTTATCTAAATAAGGTCATGCAAAACATAAATGGTACTAGCTCTGGTAATGTTGGTTTACGGAAAACTGATACGGGAATTGGGCTTGAAGGTAAAGTTGCCTTAAATCATGTCAATTTTAGCGTAGACCTAATTAAATGTTCATTCTTTGTTGATGATTCAATAACTCTGAAACCAAAGCAAATAATTTTTGATAACGAAGTTACTGATATCAATAATAAAAAAGGAGCTTTAAAAGGGGTGATTGATCATACAAACTTTAAGGATATGCATTACGATTTATCAGTTAATGCTAATAATATGCTTCTGCTAAATACGCGTGAGTTGGATAATGAAATGTATTATGGAACGGTATATGGTTCTGGTGCTTTATCGGTTACTGGTACTACTTATAACATGGAAATTGACATAAAAGCCCGAAATGAAAAAAACTCGCGCTTGTATATACCATTGAATAATCGATCTGCATCTTTAAATAATAATTTTATTCAATTTTATAATCCCAATATAGATTCTAGCGAGGTTGCTATTGAGGAAGAGGAATATGTTGCTGAACGGAATAATTACGAACTGAATATGGAAATGGAAATAACTCCAGAAGCTCAGGTTCAAGTTATATTCGATCCTAATGTGGGCGACCTTCTAAAATCAAATGGAAAAGCGGATTTGCAAATACAAATGAATAGGGACAAAGAAATATTCTTCTTTGGCCAATACACAGCCTCTAGCGGAGAGTATTTCTTTTCATTAGAGAATGTAATTAATAAAAAATTCGACATTAATAATGGAGGTACTATCACATGGCAGGGCGACCCGTATGAAGCCATTATTGACTTAACTGCAACTTATAAAATTAAAACCAGTATAGCACCTTTAATTCAAACGGGTGTATATGGTTCTGAAGAGTTAACTGGAGAAGCCTCGAGGAGAGTGCCGATTCATTGTGACTTGATATTAGAAGATCAATTAACCAGACCTGCAGTTAGCTTTGAGATAAATGCCCCAACTTTAACTCAAACCAATCAAAATTTAATTCAGGATGCTATTAGCACCGAAGAAGAATTAAACCGCCAGATATTATCGTTATTGGTTTTAAACAAGTTCTACACTCCTGAATATAATGCAAATTCTGGAGGCCAAAACCAAGGAGTTGGTAATGCAGTTAGTGCTAATGCTTCTGAGGTTTTATCAAGTCAATTAAGTAGTTTGTTATCTCAAATTAGTAAAGATGTGGATATTGGAGTCGCTTATCGTCCTGAGGATAACATTTCTCGTGAGGAGATTGAAGTAGCCTTATCTACTCAAATACTTAACGATAGAGTTACCATAAATGGTAATGTTGAATATGGTAAGTATAGCGAAAACTCAGCTCCTGTTCAGCAAAATGCAAGTAACATTGTAGGTGATTTCGATATGGATATCAAACTTAATAAAAAGGGCAGTCTTAGAGCCAAGGTGTATACTCGGAGCAACGATGATTTTAGTTACGATAGCTCGCCAACAACACAGGGTGTCGGTTTATCTTATCAAGAAGACTTTAATACTTTTGGAGAGTTATTTCAGAAATATTGGAAGATATTTACAGGAAAAGGTAAAAGTGAAGATGAGATTAAATTAGAGGATGAGTAACTTCATCGCTAACTTAAAGAGTTTTAATGTTGCTGATATGCTATTTTTTATATTTTTGCTATTCGAAACTAATTATCAAAAATCATGAGCTTGTTACTTTTTATACAATCGGCAGTAACCGAAGGATCAGAAATTGCAGCCGAAGTTGCTGAAAATGAAATCAACTACATTGATATGGCTATAAAAGGAGGTTGGATTATGATACCTCTATTGTTATTATCATTTGTAGCAGTTTATATATTCTTCGAAAGGTATTTTGCTATAAAAAAAGCCGCTACCGAAGATTTAAGCTTCATGAACAAAATTAAAGATTACATATTGGAGGGTAAATTAGATTCGGCATTAAGCCTTTGCGAGCAAGTTGATAACCCTGTAAGCAGAATGATAGCAAAAGGAATCAGCCGCATTGGCCGGCCTTTGCAAGATGTGAATACTGCTATTGAGAATGTAGGTAACCTCGAAATTTCTCGATTAGAAAAAGGTCTACCAACTTTAGCAACTGTTGCAGGTGGAGCGCCAATGATTGGCTTTTTAGGTACAGTAATAGGTATGATTAAAGCCTTTTTTGATATGGCCAGTGCAGGTAGTAATATTGATGTAGGAGTATTGTCGTCAGGTATTTATACTGCGATGGTTACTACTGTAGCCGGTTTGGTTGTTGGTATCATAGCTTATTTTGCCTATAACTTTTTAGTAGCTCGTGTAGAAAAAGTAGTGTTTACACTTGAGGCTAGAACCATGGAGTTTATGGATTTATTAAACGAACCAGCAGCATAGTTTATTTGTATTATGGCCTTAAAGCGCAGATCTAAAATAAGTACTAGCTTCAGCATGAGTAGCATGACTGATATTGTATTTCTATTGTTGATATTCTTTATGATAACATCAACAATGGTGCACCCTAATGCCATAAAATTACTGATACCAAAACAAGCATCGAAAAAAGTTATTGTTGATGAATTTGTAAATATCCGAGTTTCACCGGTAGGTAATTATTATTACAATAATAAGAGGGTAACTCAATCTTCACTAGAAAAAGCGATTATAGAAATATCAAATTCGCCCAATAAAACGTTTATAAAGTTAAGAACGGATAGAGGCGCTTCTACAGGTGCTACAGCGCCAATACTTGATGTTGCAGAATCTTATGGTGTTAAAGTAGTTTTGGATATACGATAGTTAGAACTTTTAAAGTAAAAAAATAGCATACACGATGGCTTTAAAGCGAAGAAGTAAAGTAGATTCAGGTTTTAGTATGAGTAGCATGACCGATATTGTGTTTTTGTTACTGATATTTTTTATGATTACTTCTACACTCGTAACGCCTCCAGCCAATAAAGATTTAGTATTACCTAAAAGCGATCATCAAGTTTCTGCCAAGCCAAACACGACAATATCTGTAAATAAAGATCAGCAATATTTTTTAGCAGGAGAACCCATTCCTTTTTGGAAGATTGAACGAACGCTAAAGGAAATTATGGCTAACGAACCTGAAACCTATATTGCTTTGCATGTAGATGAATCAGTTCCTTTTTCGATCGTGGGGAAAGTAAGAGATATTGCTATTCGTAATAAGTATAAACTTATTTTAGCAACACAACCTAAGTAAGATTAATTATGGAAAAGAAATATAATAAACAAGGAGTTATAGGTTCTGTAATTTTTCATGCCATAATATTGTTAATCTTAATTTTCTTTGGCCTGAAAGCTTTGCCAAATGAAGAGGAGGGTATATTAGTGAACTTAGGTAATGTGCAAACCGGACAGGGTAAGATAGAGCCTCCCAAAGCCTCTACAACACCATCAACGCCTCCTGTTCAAAAAACAACACCGCCACCAAAGCCAGTTGAGGAATCAAGCTCTAAATCGGAGGAGAATGTTAAAACGCAAGATTTTGAAGAAGCTCCTGTGGTAAAAACAAAGGCTCAATTACAGAAAGAAAAAGAAGAAAAGAAAAAGCGCGAGGAAGAGAAAGCCAAGCAGAAGAGAAAGGAAGAAGAAGATCGTAAAAAGAGACTTGAAGAAGAGCGTATTGCCAACGAAAAAGCAATAGCTGAAGCAAAGGCGGTTGAAGAAAAACGATTAAAAGAAGAGGCGGAGCGTAAAAAAAGAGAGGAAGAACAAAGAATAAAAGATGAAGCCCGAAATAATGTGGGTTCTGCTTTTGGTAAATCAAATAGTACCAGTGTATCAGAAGGCGATGCTGGAGGTTCCGGAAATCAAGGTTATGTTACTGGCGATCCTAATTCAACGAATAGAACAGGTAGTGGTTTAGGGAATTCAGGCAACGGGGCCGACTTAACAGGAAGGTCTCTTGTTGGAGGTTTACCACAACCTGAATATAATATACAAGAACAAGGTGTTGTTGTAATCTCGATTAAAGTTAATAGAAGTGGGATTGTAACTTCTGCAGAATACGAGTTTAATGGGTCAAGCACCCAAAATCAAACGCTTATAGCAGCAGCCAAGAAAGCAGCAATGAAGGCAAAGTTTAATCGAGATTCTAGTGCAGCTATGGAGCAAAAAGGGACTATACGGTATACCTTTGAATTAAATTAATTAATGTTGGTCTGAATTTATCCTGTCAATTTCTACAAATGTGTATTATCCGATAATGTCTATTGGGCTTTACTTGGGTATAAAATAATGTGATTTTATAATGAGAAAATTTTATCTGTTAGTGGTGATGTTTATGGTTGTGAATGGAGTTTCTGCACAATCATTTGATGAGAGCAAATTACGTGTAGGGGGAGGTTTGGTATACTGTAGTAATGTATCCAACTTAGGGCTGCAATTTAATGGGGTTTATCAGTTTACTAATGAGTGGGAAGGTGCCATAGGCTATAGCCATATATTTGAGAACAATAATTTGAGTTATAATATACTCGAGTTTGATGCACACTATATATTTCACGAACAGGATTCGCGACTAAATTTTTATGGTATAGGTGGTTTGGCATTTACCTTTGTAAAGTATGATTATCCAATATATATAAAACCGGGAGAAGATATTATTCAAACTAATTATACTAACTCAACAACAAAGGTGGGTATCAATTTAGGTGTTGGATGTAATTATAAATTAGCCGATAATTTGAATTTAGCATCAGAATTTCGATATACAAGCTCTGATGGTTCCTATGTAAGACTTGGAGCAAGTATTCAGTATATGTTTTAGGGAGTAAATCTAATATTCAATTGTCACAGCTTTACTTAAAAGCCTGTGGCAATTTTAAGGTAGTTGGCTTTATCATCATCATTAACTTCTTCAAGTATCGATTGGCCTTTTGCAAAGGTTCTGCTAGTCCAACTCCAGTTTTCAATTATTCTGATTTTGCCATCTATCATTTTCTGAATCTGCGAATGGCATACACCTGTTAATAATTCATTTTTTGAATTAACATGGTGGTACTGCATATTTAATTCCCCATTAGAATCAATAATTCCGCTTAAAAAGCCCGTCTTTATTGGGCCTCCAAAGTACTTTGCGCTTACTTTATTGCCTTTTTGGAGGTAATGGAAGAAAGTTTGATTATTTGTATCTCCGTGCGTTGAATTCTCAACAGTAATAAAAACTTTGTTGTTTAGATTAATCATTTTAAATAGGTTAGATTAAAGAATCGGATGCTAATATATTGATTTATATTATGTATATAAAAATTATTTTTCAGATTTTGGCTTATCATTGACTAAAGAAGCTACATATAGGACTATCGCGAGCCAAATAATTCCAAACGCGAGGGCTTCATTTAAGTTAAAAGGTTCATCATATATATAAATACCAATAAGTAGCATTATTGTTGGGGCAGTATATTGAAAGAAACCAACCGAAATTAAGTTGATTTTTTTAGCTCCTTTCATAAACCAATACAAAGGTAAAATAGTTATGATTCCTGTACCTATAAGCATTAATAACGATTGAATATCGGTATTAAGCATGTGGTTTGAACCATTGTTAAATAAATAGATTTGGTAACCAAGAGCTATCGGCAAAAGCGCAGTAGTTTCAAAGGCTAATGAGGGTAATGTATCAACAGTAGTAGTTTTCTTTATAAGTCCATAAATACCAAAAGAAAATGCTAGTAATAAGGATATAAAAGGAGGTTTACCTGCTTGTACGGCTAAAAATAAAACGGCCGTAACTGCCAAAACAAGGGCAACGGTTTTTGTTGGAGATAATTTTTCCTTCAAAAAAACAATGCCTAAAAATATATTAACCAAAGGAGTAATATAATAACCTAAACTGGCTTCAACTATTCTGTTGGCATTTACAGCATATATAAAAACGCCCCAATTAATACCTATTAAAACTGACGATATAAGTAGGGTATACCTATCTTTCTTATTTTTCCAAATTGTAAGTATGTTATCCTTTTGAAAAAAGAAGGTGATAACACTAAGTATGATGAATGACCAGATCACTCTGTGTGAAAGTAATTCCCAACTAGGAATATGCTTAAGAGTTTTCCAATATATGGCGAGTACACCCCACATCGCAAATGCCTGAAAAACGTATAGATATCCTCTTAATGAGCTTTTTTTGTTCATTTATTATAGGGTATAAAAAAACCGGGATATACCCGGTTTAGTATATTTATTTTAGCTAAAGTTATTTAGCATTCTTTGCTTCAATAATTTTTTGCTCTAACTCTTCCATTAGTTCAGGGTTGTCAGCAATTACATTTTTAACAGCTTCTCTACCTTGCCCTAATTTTGTTTCGCCATAGCTAAACCATGAGCCACTCTTTTTAATTATTTCTAGGTCAACTCCTAAATCAAGAATCTCACCTACTTTAGAAATTCCTTTTCCATACATGATATCAAACTCAGCTTTTTGGAATGGAGGAGCTACCTTGTTCTTAACAACCTTCACTCTTGTGTGGTTACCAACAACATCTTCACCATCTTTAATTTGTGCAGCTCGTCTGATATCTAACCTTAACGAAGCGTAAAACTTAAGTGCGTTACCTCCTGTTGTGGTTTCAGGGTTACCAAACATAACACCAATTTTTTCTCTTAATTGGTTAATGAATACGCAACAAGTACCTGTTTTATTAATGCTTGAAGTAAGTTTACGTAATGCCTGACTCATTAAACGAGCTTGTAGTCCCATTCTTGAATCTCCCATTTCACCTTCAATCTCAGCTTTTGGAGTTAAAGCAGCAACCGAGTCAATAATGATAATATCAATGGCAGAAGATCTAATTAACTGGTCGGCAATTTCTAAAGCTTGCTCACCATTATCCGGTTGAGAAATTAATAAGTTGTCAATATCAACTCCTAATTTTTCAGCATAAAATCGATCAAAAGCATGCTCTGCATCAATAAAAGCGGCAATACCTCCGGCTTTTTGAGCCTCAGCAATCGCGTGTATTGCTAAGGTAGTTTTACCCGATGATTCTGGTCCATATATCTCAATTACTCTACCTTTAGGAAAACCACCTACTCCCAAGGCCATATCAAGCGATAAAGACCCAGTTGAAATAACAGGGATGTCTTCAACATTTTCATCGCCTAATTTCATTATTGTTCCTTTACCATAAGATTTGTCAATCTTATCCATGGTAAGTTGCAATGCTTTTAATTTTTCCTTGTTAATTTCTTGTTTATCTGCCATTTTTATGCTTTGAAATGATATTTAAATAAGGTTTAATTCTTTGTAAATCTGATTGGTGTGATCTTTTGTTTTTACTTTTTCAATAATTTTTTCGATGATGCCATCTTCATTAATGATAAAAGTTTTTCTGATAACACCCATGTATTCTCTGCCATACATTTTCTTTAAGCCCCAAGCATTGTATTGCTCAAGAATTACTTTCTCGGTATCTGCAATTAAGTTGAATTGGAAGTCAAATTTAGCAATAAACTTCAGGTGCGAAGCTGCACTATCTGGGCTTACTCCAACTACCTCGAAACCTTTACTGGTTAAATCAGCATAATTGTCATTTAAATTACACGATTCAGCAGTACAGCCAGGGGTGTTATCCTTAGGGTAGAAGTATAAAATTACTTTTTTACCCGTAAAATCAGCTAACGAAATTTCTTTCCCATCTTGGTTTAATCCTTGAAAATTAGGTGCTTTATCACCTTCTTTTAATATGCTCATCTTGTTTTTATTATTGGTTACAAATATATTCTTTAAAAAACGATATTGGCCTTACTTGGTTCAAAATTATTTTGTGTTGGCTAATTCCGTTTACAATAGCGAGTTTCTTTTACTATTACTTCTATTGTTTAGCTTATATTTTTACTTTTGACAAAAAATATATTGTCAACAATGATTAAAGTGAAAAACATTTATACGAAGAGTTTACTTTTCGCAATCATAATATTTGGCGTTGGAACTTCAATCCTAAATGCTCAACAAAAAACATACACATCAAAAGAAGCCTTAAAAATATTCAATTCAGGTAATTATATTGAGGCGGAGGAAGCCTATTCTTATCTTTTAAATCAGACTCCTCGCGATGCCAGTTATAATTTTTACATGGGCATATGTCAGCTAAACAATAAGAGCGATATTTCAGGAGCCATAAAAAAGCTGAATTACGCAAGGGTAAAAAAAGTTAGTCGTAATGTATATTATTATTTAGGAAAAGCACAGCGTGCAAACTTCCGATTTGATGAGGCCATACGCAACTTTTCGATGTATCTTAAATATGCTTCTAAATCAGATAAGCGAGTAGAGGAAACTAAAAACCTAATAGAGGAGTGTAGAACCGCACAGCGATTATCAGCAAAAATATATGAGCTTTCTGTTTTAGATAAAAGCATATCTCATAAAGATAGTATTTTGGAGTTGTATTATCCATCTCCAGATGTGGGTAGTGTTATGTTGAATCAGGAGTTTTTTGACTCTGGTGTAAAACCAAATGTTACCTTGTTTTTAACGGAACGAAAGGATATTGTTTATTTTACTTCAGAATCTGAAACGGATAGTTTGGATATTTTTAAAATGGAAAAACTAATTGATGGGTGGGGTAGTAAAACAGACCTGAAAAACCCTGTTAATACAGAGTTTAATGATGCGTATCCTTTTATTGAAACTGATGGTGTAACATTATATTTTGCTTCTGATCGTCCTGGAGGTTTTGGAGGTTATGATATTTATAAAACCTATTTTGATGTTGAAACACAAAGTTACGTGGAACCAATAAACTTGGGTGTACCGTTTAATTCTTCAGAAGACGATTTTTTATTTGTAGCTGATGAATTTAATGGTGTAGCATGGTTTGCATCCAACAGAGAAACGAATGGTGATGATGTAATGGTGTACTCCGTTAAGTGGGATGGCTCACAAGTACGTAATATGGCACAAGATGCCAACCAAATATCTGTTGCCGGACAACTATTGCTTGCAGGTGAGCAAGAAGAAAATAGTAATGTAGGTTTTACGTATAGCGAAAAGAAGAAACGAGTTAGCGTTAAGACCGAATTTGAGTTTGCGATTAACGATACACTAACGTATTTAAATTTTGAGGACTTCTTAAGCGATGAAGCTTTAGCTTTGTTTAGAGAGAGTTATAAGAAGCAATTGGAGAAGGATGAATTATCTGCTTTAATGACTGCTAAAAGAAAAGAATATGCCGTTACCAATTCGGCAGAAGAACAAAATGCCCTTGTTAATGAAATTATTAAACTTGAAACTGAAGTATATAATATTGACGACTTCATAAAGGAGCAAAATATTAAAGTACGCTATATAGAACTACAAGAAATTAAGAAACAGATTTCTAATGGTACCTATCAGCCAAATTCATCAAGTCAACCAAGTGGAAGTGTTGAAGAAGCTTTAACGGTTCCTGCAAAATATAATTATTTAGTATCTGATGAGTTCGAACAGCAAGCACTGAAGTTGAACGATATGTACGTATCCTTATTCTCGGCATCTGATATTGAGGAGCTAAAAATGGCTGATTCATTATATGTTTGGGCAAGCCTTTTACATATGGAGGCTTCAAATATTCTTGAAGAATCAGCTAGTGCGGAAGAAGAACGAACGATTCAGGTTAGTAATATCCTAAAGAAAGATGCAGTGCAAGAAACTTCAGAAAGTGGGGAGCTGATACAAGAGTCTAAATTTTTAGCAACACTATCTACTAAATTATATCATAAGTCTTTCGATAAAAAATATCCAATTTATTGGTTAAAGCTGAATGGGATTATTGAAAATGAAGGAAATAGTCAGGCAGAAGTGGTTGGATTTGCATCAAAAGGAAATGCATATTTTAATGAGGCCAATAATATTCTTTCAAAGGCTGGGGGCGTAACTATCGAGGAATATCAAAAAGTTGCCGCTATAAAAAAAGCTGGGGTTGAAAGTCAAGAAAAGGCATTGATAACTTATGCTCAAAATAATAGCAAAGTTATTGAACAACAAGAAGAGCCTAAGGGTAGTATACAAAAATCGTATAGCGAATTGCAAAAAGGAGATGAAGCCATCCAAAAAGCTCAGGTTGTTAAAGATAAACCACTTGTAGATAAGGGTGAATATAGAATTCAGATTGGCGTTTTTAGAAATTCGCCAAATGCTGATTCTCTTGCAAAAATACCACCTATCACAACATTAGAAATAGAAGGTAAAGATCTTACCAAATATATGGCTGGTCACTATAATAGTATTGAAGAAGCAACCAATGCAATTGAGAGTATTGAAGCAGCCGGTTTTAATGGTGCTTATGTAGTATTTGTTAAGGATGGTGTAGTATCTAAACCTTAATTAAGAAATCATTAATTATTTATAAGCTATATCGGTTCATTTCAATTAAAAAGAATTATTTTGTAGCGTTAATATATTCAAATGGAACCATTCAACGACGAAGAAAAACAAGAACCTGTTATGGGGGATACCAATCAAAATGCTTTATTACTAATCAATGATGATGTAAATAGCTTTGATGACGTAATTGATGCTTTATGTGAAGTATGTGATCATAACATAGAACAAGCAGAACAGTGTGCTTTAATAGTGCATAATAAAGGCGAATACAGAGTAATGTCTGGTTCATTAGATGAATTGATATCTATAAAACATACGCTCGAATCAAAGAACCTTAATGTAAAAATAGAAGCACTATGACAACCTTAATGATTGTACTCCTAATCCTATTAGGGTTATTTTTATTGATACTAGAATTTTTCGTTTTCCCAGGTGTATCATTTGCTGGTATTGGAGGCGTTTTATTTATTGGAGTTGGTGTTTTTTTAGGATACAAGGAATTTGGTACTGTTGGAGGATACATTGTACTTTCAGCTACATTAATAGCAAGTATTTTGGTTGTTGTTGGCGCATTGCGTTCTGGAACGTGGAATAAAATGATGCTAACTTCTTCAGTGGAAGGTACAGTTGAAAATAAACAAGAACTAGATATTAATATTGGTGATGAAGCGCAAGCAATTACTCGACTAAACCCAACGGGTAAAGCAATGGTTAATAATAATATTATTGAAGCCCACTGCCCAGGTCATTTTATCGACGAGAACACTACCTTAATTGTAACTAAGATTTTTAAGACCCATATAATTGTTAAACCAAAAAAATAAAAGAGAATGGAAGGCATTGGATTTATAGGCATGTTGGCAGGAATAGTTGTCCTGTTTTTCTTGTTTTTATATTATGTACCTGTAATGTTATGGTTTTCAGCCATAGTTTCTGGGGTTAAAATTTCATTGGTACAACTGGTACTGATGAGAATACGTAAAGTACCACCGTCAATTATTGTGAGTGCACTTATCGAAGCACATAAGGCAGATATTAAAGAAGTAGATGCAGAACAGTTGGAGACGCACTTCTTGGCAGGAGGACACGTTACAAGTGTTGTTCATGCATTAGTATCGGCAGCGAAGGCCAATATTGATTTATCATTTCAAATGGCAACAGCTATTGACTTGGCTGGTCGTGATGTATTCGAAGCTGTACAAATGTCTGTTAACCCTAAGGTAATTGATACACCTCCTGTAGCCGCAGTTGCTAAAGATGGTATTCAGTTAATTGCTAAGGCAAGAGTTACCGTAAGAGCTAGTATTAAGCAATTAGTTGGTGGTGCCGGTGAAGAAACTGTTTTGGCACGTGTAGGTGAGGGTATTGTATCTTCAATTGGTTCATCAGCATCTCATAAAGCTGTTTTAGAGAATCCAGATTCGATTTCTAAAGTGGTTTTAGAAAAAGGTTTAGATGCCGGTACAGCATTTGAAATATTATCTATTGATATTGCAGATGTTGATATAGGTAAAAATATTGGTGCTGTATTACAAATAGATCAAGCTGAAGCGGATAAAAATATCGCGCAAGCGAAAGCAGAGGAACGTAGAGCTATGGCTGTTGCCGAAGAGCAAGAAATGAAGGCAAAAGCACAGGAAGCTAGGGCAAAAGTAATTGAGGCTGAGGCTGAGGTTCCATTAGCAATGGCAGAGTCGTTTAGAAGCGGTAATTTAGGTATTATGGATTACTATAAGATGAAGAATATTGAAGCGGATACTTCAATGAGAGATTCAATTTCTAAATCTTCTCCTGATAAGCCAAAAAAGTAAAATAGCGAATTAGAATAGTTGATGGGTCTGCAATATTTGTAGACCCATTTTTTTTTAATAATAATTTAAAATTCTTAATCTTTATTTGTTATTGATATGTAATATCTTAGCCTATTTGGGGCTAATTTAGCTTAGAAAAAAGTTGATTTTTTTTACACAAGGGTATTGCAGGCTTAAAACATTTATCTATATTTGCACCCGCAATAACGAAATAAGTATTGCAAACAGGGTCTGAAAAGTTAGACTTTATAAGACACCAGGAGAGGTGGGTGAGTGGCTGAAACCACATGTTTGCTAAACATGCGTACTGGGAAACTGGTACCGGGGGTTCGAATCCCCCTCTCTCCGCTTTTTTCTAATGAAGATTTTTCGGGGTGTAGCGCAGTCCGGTTAGCGCACCTGGTTTGGGACCAGGGGGTCGGGAGTTCGAATCTCTCCACCCC
>NZ_CANLCN010000030.1:0-46085 GCF_947489045.1 Saccharicrinis aurantiacus | reverse complement strand
TGACAGGGATCAAGCCACTTGTTAATAGATGTTAATGATAATTTCATAAAGCACTATTAAACAGGTAAATATAATTTCCTGTCATTGGTAGGCACGAAGGAATCTTAAGGCAGCGCGAGAAATCTAAGCATTTAATTAATTGCTTTTCTGTATGGATTACACTAAAGTTGATGGTAAAGTATCGAAGTTTGTTTTGGTGGCACGTTTATTGAATTTGCTGCGAAAACATAATATGAGACCAATAATTATTCTTTTTCTTGCAATATTTAGTTGCATTTCTTGTTCTGATAAAATCACGGATGTCGATTTCTCTGATAGTATATTATTAGAAATAAAAACCGAACGAAGTTATCAGGACTTAAAACTTCAGATGCCTGGATTTTACGGTGTAATTTCTATTAATGACGAAAGAGAAATTAGAATTGATGAACCCACCAAAGAAATAATTATAGAATCAGTAGATAATGAGGAGCAACATATCGTATTTAAGGGAAAATACGATAGCGAGCAAACTAAATTATTAGCACTGGAAAGTAAGCAACTGAAAGAATTAATTGTTGTTTCTGATATCGAAAATTTAATTGTTAATAACACAAACATACAATCTGTTTCTGATGAGTGTTTAAAAAACTCACCTCAATTAAATAGTATAGCCTTTAAAAATAATACAAAGATAAGCTCGCTTCCTAACGATTTTTTATCGTATACAAGTAATATAAATGCTTTTAGGAAAACTTTTTGGGGCTGTACAATGCTTTCCGATATTCCTCGAGATCTATTCAAGACAAATGTAAATGCTACAGACTTTACCAATGTTTTTTATGCTTGTAATATTCATACTATTCCAGAAGAATTATTTACAAATAATATTTTAGCTGAGAATTTTGAGGGCGCGTTTTCACAAAATCATAATTTAAATGTCATCCCTGAAAAATTATTCCATAATAACATAAATGCCAAACGTTTTTACTCATCTTTTTCATATTGTGATAAACTGCAAAGCATTCCAAATCAATTATTCGATAATATAGAACAAGGCGTCTATAATCTTGCTTTTTCTGATTGCACAAACCTACAAGGAAATGCGCCTACCTTATGGGACGATACCAATGCAAGTGGAACGTTTTGTTTTAAAGGATGCACAAAATTGGAAAACTTTAACGATATTCCTGATTCGTGGAAGTAACCCTCCTCAAGCCCCTAAAATAAAGGCATAAAAAAACACACGTGTTTTTTCAAAAAAGACGTGTGTTTTTTGAAAAATGTAAGGTGTTTTTGAGGGAAAACACCTTACATTTTTATAATTACCTAATTACTCTTTCTGAAACTCTAAATTTTTGAGCATTGTTTTAAGGTTTTTTCCTGGTGTAAAAACGGTTTTTACACCTTTAATAGACGAAGCGCTTACCTTATCGGCTGACTCTTCGCAATATCGCAAGGCTATCGTCATTCCGAGCCGCCACCCAATAAAAATTAGTCATAATAAGTTGATGACAGGGATCAAGTCACTTGTTAATAGATGTTAATGATAATTTCATAAAGAGTTATTAAACAGGCGAATGTGATTTTCTGTCATTGGTAGGCACGAAGGAATCTTAAGGCAGTGCGAGAAATCTAAGCATTAAATTTAGTGAGGTGATGCCTTTTATATGTATTATATTAAGGCTGAATCAGAGCTGGAGTGGAGCATTCATTATCTTATTAAAAATAAGGCTTAGTTTTTCTGCCCCTTTTGAGTTGAGGTGATCTCCGTCTCCATAGCACTCTTGTGGCATTTCTAATGCATGAAAGTCATAAAAATGCACTTTGTCTTTGATAGTATTTATAAGGGAATAATAATTCGAAATATAATTCTTAGGAATACGCTCCATATACCCAGGTGAAATTGGAGTATTAACAAGCACAAGGTCAATATTGTTATTTTCACAATATTCAACGATATTAATTAGGTATTTCTGTTGATAATCAGAATAGAGAGAAGTTTCTTTGTTATAATCGGGATAAAAATAATGTCTTTGTATAGCAATGTTTATAGTGCTATCATTTAAGTTATTTTTTGAACTCTTGTAGTATTTCCCAATGAAAGAATATTCTTGTATAGAGTTTGCTGAGAAAGGAAAATCAATGAGACTTCTTATAATTTTATATGCACCATTTAAGGTGATTTGTGGAATGTCTAGGCAAGAATTAATATCCATTACTGTGAAATATCTTGGAAACATACCTTTCGTTCTATCCGGATTTTCTAAGAATCTATCATATTCTTTTGCAAAAGAATGGAATGATACACCTAGAATCACTTTATTTATTTGAGGATTATTATTTATTATTGCTTTAATTTTACTGTAGGTGTAAATAAATAATTCTGAAGATTGAGCAATGTTTAAGGAATTTTTTATTATTTCATCGTTAAGGCCTGTTTCAGTATGTGAGTCTCCTGCGATAATGATTTGAGTTGAGTTACCTACTGTTATTTTTTGTGCTTGGTAACGCGTTATCATTATTAATGTACAAACAAATATTAATGGAGCAATAATAAACCTCGGTATGTTGATTGCAAATTTTTTCATACTAAACTAAAATTGAAAATATATAAACTCTTGTTCCTTACCACTAAACTCAAATATTGCAATAAGAATGACATAATACAAAGCATATCTTAATGGTCGTTTCCAATTTAATGCTAATCTTTCAATAGCATATTTATCATTTCTTCCAATCCACTCCATTAGAATGAATACAGCTAATAAAGCTAACATTTTTACAGGATGCATATAGCTGCCCAGGAAATCAACTCTGTTAAATATAAAAATATCCTTTGAAAAGATATTTAAGATTATTTCAAATGCGTGATGAATATTTTCAGCTCTAAAAAATATCCATGCAAAAACGGTTAAGCTAAATGTGAGTAATATTTGCAATAATTCTTTTAGCGAGGGGAGCCATTTTCCATGTGCTGCAATATTTAAATTATTGCGGTTCTTCCCAGTAACCAACAATGGTATAAAATATAGTGCATTTAGTAAACCCCAAACAATGAATGTCCAATTAGCACCGTGCCAAAAGCCGCTTACAATAAAAATGATAAAGGTGTTTCTTATGGCACGCCCTTTATTTACCCTACTTCCTCCTAATGGAATGTATAAATAATCTCTAAACCAGGTTGAAAGTGATATATGCCAGCGTCGCCAAAACTCAGCCATATCTCTTGAGAAGTATGGAAAGGCAAAGTTCTGCATTAGGTCGAATCCAAATAATCTAGAAGTCCCAATAGCTATATCAGAATAACCTGAGAAATCACCATAAATCTGAAAGGTGAAGAAGATTGCACCTAGTACTAAAGAGCTACCATTTACATCGTTTGAATTATTAAATATTTGATTGGCTAAATCGGCACAATTATCAGCTATAACAATCTTTTTGAACAAACCCCATAATATTTGCCTCATGCCATCTGCTGCTTTTGTATAATCAAAACTTCTTTTTTTATAAAACTGAGGTAATAAATGCGTGGCGCGTTCAATAGGCCCAGCAACTAGCTGAGGGAAAAAGCTTACAAAAGCTGAAAAAGCAACAAAATCCTTAGTTGGTTCAAGCTTTCGTTTATAGACGTCAATAGTATAGCTCAAAGTTTGAAAAGTATAAAAGCTAATTCCAACAGGTAATATAATATTCAATGAATTTGCTTTTATCTCTCTTCCAAAGAAAGAGAAAGCCGTTAAAAAATTGTCAAGGAAGAAATTATAGTATTTAAAAAATCCTAGAAAGCCCAAATTTACTAATATGCTTGACCATAAAAGTACTTTCCTTTTTGTTTGTTTCTCCTCTGTTTTAAGTTTGAGTCCTATAGAGTAGTCAACCATTGTACTGAACAAAATTAGAGATAAAAATCTCCAATCCCACCAACCGTAGAATATATAACTAGCAACGACAATGAGTGCATTTTGTAATTGTAGCTTTCTGTTTGTTAAAAACCAATATAGAATGAAAATGATAGGTAAGAATAAGGCAAAGTCTATAGAATTAAATAACATTGTTTCTTGATAAAGATTTTAAGCCCCAATATAGGACTTTAATTTTTAAAGTTTAAATGATTTTCAGTGTTTTAGATTTAATTGTTATTTGCCGAAATATCCTTTCTAGCTCCTCTAATAGGGTATTAAAAACATGAAGTACCCTAACTTAAACTCCAAACTAGTTGGGATTTTGGAGTTGTATTCCAGGATAAAATGTATCACCTATACCCTTATAGCAAGCCCCTAAACCTCCATAATGCCCCCTTAAACCTTTATTCTGTGCACATAAAGCTTCATAATGTATACCTAGAGTACCATATTGCCCTCCAAAACCCGCATATTGTCATGAAAAACAGTCATTCCGTCATGAAAAAGTAAAATTATATGGTATAAAAGTAAAAAGTTAGAGAAGTGGTTCATTCGTTTATTGTGTTATAGCTTATGTTATATAACATCAATAGGCATAATGCCACGTTGGGCTTGATTTATAGGGTGGTATTTTTTATTTACCTTAAGATATAGAGGGGGTTAGTGTTTGTTTTTATCTGTTATTATGATAATTTAGTATGCAGTTAACGTTATAATAATTTAAAAATAAACTATGAAATTTTACTTAAACACAAGTCAAGCCAAATTTATTGAAAAAGCAGAATCAGCCTTATCTAATGCTAAAACCAATCCTAAAATTGTACCTATGATGAGTAAATTTATGTACGATGCTACTAAAATAGAAGAGGGGCTTAGCATATGTAATAGTGCCCGTGAGGCTTTTAATAGTAAAACCAAGGAAGATAAAGAATCGAAGCAGGCTAAAAACTTGTTTGAGACTACTTACGAATCTGTAAAAGCCAAATATTTTAGAGATAAAGAATTATGTGGGCGTTTGTTTAAAAAGGAACCCAACGTACTTATTGATTTAGGTATTGTAGGTAATACGCCAACAAATTTTGAGTTATTGGTAAATCAGTTTGTTAATTTTTACAAGGTTATTATTGATAAAGAAAGTATTCAGCTTAAAACAAGTTTGATAGACTTGGGTTTAGATGAAGCTACAGCTTGTGCTGAGCAGGTAAATAATCTGATAGAGTATAGGCGCGATTATAAGGTTGAGGTAGGGGAATCACAGAATGCCACAAAAGTTAAGGATCATGCTATTTTTGAGTTAAAGGAGTGGATGGATGATTTTGATAATATGGCGCAAATTGCCCTTTATGATCAGCCTCAACTACTCGAAACCTTAGGCATATTTGTTAGAAGTTAGTTAAGAAGTTGTATAAAACAGATAAATGAAAAGCGATGCTATTACAGTATCGCTTTTTTATTTGCTATGGCCTAGTCTTGTGGGAATCGCTTTTTTAAAGCCATGGACCGGTAGTCGAATATTTCGTTCAGTTTTCTCTTGATGAGGATTGCGTTTGCGAGGTTTCCTAAAATACCAAACGGCGGTTGGTAGCTAACTATATCTCGCATTATGGTGCCAGTACCAGTAGGTTCTAAAAAGTGCTCGTGATGCCATACTTTATAAGGGCCTATCCGCTGTTCGTCAACAAAATAATGTTGGTGTTTTACATGGGTTATTTCAGTTACCCAAGTGGTTTTAATACCAAATGCCGGCGAAACTTTGTATTTGATTATCATACCCTCGTACATTTTCTCGGGCAAATCCTCGGTTTGTATATCAAAGCCCATATAGTCGGGCGTAATGGTTTTTAAGTTGCGAGGGTTCGAGATAAACTCCCACAGCTCATCGAGGCTATTATTAAAATACTGACTGCTTTTAAATTGATAAAACCCCATAAGCTAGCTATTTAGTTTTAAGGCCTCAATTTTTGCCAATACTTGATTTGCTTCAACCGATTTGTTATCGCTTAGCTTTCTGTTTGTGGTAGATAAGCTATGCGCTTCCTTTAAAAGTTTATGATATTGGCTTTCGAGTTTTTCAAGCTCCGTTTTCTTTTTAAAAATCTTAAACATGGTTTCAGGGTTTTAATATTCCTTAATAGAACCCCTGAAGTGAGTAATGGTTTAGCCTTGCTGAAATGTGGGCGTTTATCTAGTTTAACTCGAACACACCCATCTTATACAATTCGTACACAATTAAAGCCTCGTGTTTGGCATCATCGGCACCACGGTGTAATTCATTGTATGGTTGTGTTGGGAAAAAGTGTTTCCAAGCTTCTTCAACCGATGGCCATTTGTAATTGTCGTAGCCATTTTTGTTGGGCAACTGGCAAATATCGGTTGATAGTATCATAGGGCAGGGCAGTTCTTTAATTTCTAAACCACGGCTTTTTAGAAAGCCAAAATCGAAGTTTTTGTTATAGGCCGTGCATCCCAATGGATATTGGTTTAAAACGTCTTGCACCTGTGGTAGTATATCTTTGGCTAGTGGAGCATCTCGTACTTCTTCAACTGTAAGGGTAGAGTTGCGAAAAATCCAACCCATTGGTTCTTCGCGGTGTTTTGCTGTTAAAATATCCTCGCGCATAAGCGAATCAAAAATTGTTTTTACATTTCCCGATTCAAGGCATAATTCAACAATGCCTATTTCTACTATGCTTCCTCCTTGGTTCTGAAAGCCTGTTGTTTCTATATCTAAAATTAGAATTTTGCTCATTTGTATTGGCTTATGATTAATTGCGGAACAATTATAATTATTATTAAAGTAATACCCATATCACAAGCCTGCTTTTGGCTTAAAAAATACTATCGAATGGGAATAATTTACAGATTGTATTTAGGTTTAATTAAAGCATCGGCAATAATAAAACCTGCCGCTAAGGTGGCAGCAATAATAAACATTTCGAGAAATTGCGCAGTACCATCTGCGTCTCCTTGAGCCACCGAAACAAGTCCTCGGAATCCGATACTACCACTCACAAGTATCATAATTGCCGGAAGCAATACAATTGAGCCAGGTTTTTTAGTTTTCCACTCCCAAGTATTGGCAAAAATTCCTGCTAAAACAGCCCCTATGAGAACGCCTATGTTGTTATCTCCAAGCTCGCTTCCCAACAAAAAGCCTAAATATGCCATCGCACATGATAGCACGGCCCATCCAAAATCGTTGGCTGAAGTTTGAAATACTATTGGCAATGCTATAATTAATATTGGGATGAGCATCCACATCCAAATGGGATCAATGGGTTGTGCAACGGCAGGGTTTACATTTATAAATGCCAATACTAGGGTGAAGCCGACCCATGCGCCTACAAATTGTTTTAATAAATAAACGAGGCCATTTATCAGATTGGTTAAGCCTGATATGACATGACTATTCACTAATTCTGAAATGCCGATACTTACCGAATAACCTGGAATTAGAATAATAATAGCTGATAAGGTTACGGCAATATAATTGAGCTCACTAATAAAAAAGTGTTTTAATAATACAGATAGCACAGCTACCACAAAGGCAGTGCTTATAGGAATTAAACTGGCCCATCGCTCTTTCGAATTTTTAGAAATCAGTACAATGCCATAAACAATTAAGCTCATTAATCCCGAGAATAACACATCCATCCAGCTGCCAGATAAAATTCCGGCGAAACCAACTCCTGCAAAAATATAACTTAGTCCGGTCCAACTATATCCAAATGGATTCTTTAGTTTTTGTATTTCCTTAAGTCTGTTAAAAGCTTCCTCAATGGATATTTCACCGGTATCAAGTTCGCTCGCAAGTTCATCTAGCTTAGCTAATTTGTGCATGTCGAAGCTGCCACTAATAACAGACGATAGGTGAGTAGTCTGGCCAATTTTATCCTCTTCGTTAAAAGCAAAAATAAGTTGATTTGGGGTAACTCTAAAATGGCCATCTATTTTTAAAACATCAGATAATCTCCCAAGATATATCTCCAACCTAATGGAAGATGAACCATAGGCATGCGCCGCCTTTCCAAAGTTGATGATAAACTGATATTTTAGTTTAGTAGCCTTATCGTCAAGCGGCGCTTTTGTATTTATTTCCATAGGAGATTGATCGGTTTTAAATTGTAGTTAAGTTTTGGTCAGGATTTATAATACCAAGGCAGCAATTACTCCAAATATAATAAGCGGAATATTAAAATGCAGGAATGTTGGTACGCAGGTATCCCAAATGTGATCGTGCTGTCCATCAACGTTCAGTCCGGCAGTAGGTCCCAAGGTGCTATCCGAAGCGGGAGAACCAGCATCGCCCAAGGCAGCGGCAGTGCCCAATAGCGCAACAATGGCCATGGTTGAAAATCCTAAGGACTCTCCCAAGGGACAAAATAAAGCCGCTAAAATAGGCACAGTTCCAAAAGAAGTGCCAATACCCAAGGTTAAGAATAAACCGAGCACCAACATAAGCGTAGCCGCAATTACTTTGCTATGTCCAATGCTACTTTGTATGGCTTCTACCAATTGTCCTGCCCCTTGCGTTTCGCGTATTACATTACCAAAACCAGCAGCTACGAGCATTACAATGGCCACAAATCCCATCATGGCAATACCGCCGTTCACCGATTCGTTTAATACCTTCCAAGTGATTGCCCTAGTGGCAAACATGGTTATAAGCGCAGCAATGGCCCCTAAAACAAGGGAGTCAGTTATCAACTGAACCACAAAGGCAATAATAGCCGCCAATAATGTGAATAGATGTTTCTTCTCAAACTTTAACTCTTCTTCCTTTTCTTCGTTGGGGAGGATGTTTTTATAAATTCGGGCTTTACGGTAACTTATAAATAGAGCAAACAATAAGCCTACAATCATTCCTAAGCCTGGAATAAAAAGGGCTTTCCAAATTTGATTGGTTTCTATGGCAAGCTTGTTTGCGGTCATTTGTTCTTGAATGAGGTTATGGAATACCAAGCCAAAACCAACCGGTATCATAATATACGGAGCCTTTAAGCCGAAGGTAAGTGCGGTGGCAGCAGCTCTTCTATCAAGATTCATTTTATTCATGAGGTGCAAAAGCGGAGGGATCACAATAGGAATAAAGGCAATGTGAACGGGGATGAGGTTTTGAGAAGCGCAAGCAAGAGAGGTAATGCCTAAAAGAAGAATTCCTTTTTTGCCCTTGGTAATTTGGGTTACTTTGCGCGCTAACAATAATGCTGCACCTGTTTTTTCAATGGCCACAGCAAAAGCGCCTAATAAAAGATAGCTCAATGCAGTTTTGGCATTATCGCCCATGCCTTGAATAAGCAGGTTGATGGATTCCTCAAGCGATTTGTTGGCCATAGCACCTCCAACTAAAGCCGCAATAATTAGCGAGAGTATTACATTCATGCGCGCTAGGCAAAGTATTATCATAACAATAACCGCTACAACAACCGGATTTAGGAGTATTTCCATTCCATTCATATTATTTCAAACTATGTATTGCACAAAAATAGATAAGTTAAGGCGAATATTCATACTATTTGAAATCTTAGCTTGTTATTAGTAGTTCGTATTTATCCTTGTATTATACAATAATTACCCATTTTCTTACATCTTATGGAATCAACATAGTGCCTATGTTTGTGTTACTTATAATATGGGAATGTTTTGATGAGAATGAATCCAAATCGAATATTGACCCTTTGGACAATAGACTTTTAATGATTAGGTATGAAATTGATACAGATTTTTGCAATGTTGGCATTATTTAGCTCATGCAATAATGCAACAAAAGATAGTAAAGAACCAATTGACACAGCGAACTATGAGTTGGTATTGGCTTCTGATGTGGAGTGGACGCACTTGAATCCAAAACGAGGAGATCTAGCTCCCAAAGCAGGTACCCTGTGGGGGGATAGAAAGGGTAAGGAAGCCACTGGATTTTTGCTTAAACCCAATGATGGATTTTCATCGCCACCTCATATTCATAATGTCTCATATCGGGGTGTTGTCATTAGTGGGGTGTTGCATAACGATGATCCTGAAGCTGCAAAAATGTGGATGCCTGCCGGGTCGTTTTGGACACAACCTAAAGGTGAAGTGCACATCACTGCTGCAGAAGGTAATTATACTTTGGCTTACATAGAAATTGAAGAAGGTCCTTATTTGGTTTTACCCGAAGAGGAGCATTTTGATAGTGAAGAGCATCCTGTGAATGTAGAGGAGTCGAATTTAGTATGGCTGAATGCAGCAGATATTGAGTGGGTGCAGTCAGAAGCTAACACAAATAATACCGCTCAGGTCACATTTTTATGGGATGAGGCAGTAAGCGATTTGAATGGCTCACTTATAAAGTTGCCCGCAGGATTTAAAGGGAAAGTTATTTCAGCAGGAGAAAGTTTTAAGGCTGTTGTAATAAACGGGGAGCCCGGCTATTCATCTAAAACACAAACTTCAGAGAAACTTTTATCTCCCGGGAGTTATTTTGCATCAACAGGAGGTGGCGTTCATCAGCTTAGTAATAATACCAATGCTGAAGTTCTTATTTACATACGTAGTAAGGGGAAGTATCGTGTTGTGTCCGTTAAGTAGTTTACCGCATCGCTTTGAAATAATTGAAACACACGGAGCAGAGTTAATAAGCCTCTAAGTTGTTGACTATAGACAAAACAACTTAGAAGCTTATTTATTTAATGAGATAAATTACGTTTGAATTCAGATAAGGTAATGCCAGTGGCCATAGATACATTTAGCGATTCAGAAGTATTCGGTGTATCCGAAAAATTGGGTATTAATAAGCGCTTGTTCACTAACTGAGCAATTTCAGAACTGATGCCCTGTCCTTCGTTACCCATCACAATAATACCATTGGTGCTTAATTCAGACTGGTATATATTATCGCCATCTAAAAAAGTACCATACACAGGAACATCTTCCTTAATATCTTCTAAAAAATTAGTGAGCACGGTGTAGTTGGTGTTGACTCTGGCTATGGCCCCCATTGTAGCTTGAACAACTTTTGGGTTATAAACATCTACAGTCTCATTTGAGCAAACAATATGCTTGATGCCAAACCAATCAGCCAATCTAATAATCGTACCTAGGTTCCCAGGGTCTTGGATGTTATCTAGGGCAATAACCAATTCTTTACTAAGGTCAATTTTATCAGTAGTATCTTCTTTAATTTTGCAAAGGGCAATAACTTGCGGTGCCGTTTTAAGTTGTGTTACCTTCTTCAGATATTGATTGTTGGTTTCTGAAATAGGTATTGAGCTAGATATAGAATGTGAATGAATCCATTCAGAAGTCGCATAAATATGTTCAATTGGATGATTATTAACACATAAATCATAAACTAACTTATCACCTTCAGCAATAAAAAGTTGATTTGCATCTCTGTGTTTTTTCTTAGCTAGTGAGTTAATTAGTTTTATCTGATTATTTGTAATCATTTTTTTAGTATTTATGGCTGTTTATAAACAAGTAAGCAATTCGTATCACACTGTTTTCTTTTTAAAAATATTGCTTCAAAATTGATGGTGTTCTTTGAGGTTTCATATTTAATGAACCTAAAAACAATTTTGGTGTAATATTTTATAAGAATGCCTAAATGTTATAGTATTTTAGTGCCCTGTTATGTATTGCAAAAATAAATATTTCAAATTAACCATTGAGAAGTTTTAGAGTTTATATTGTTTTAGTCTCAGTTTTAATTTTAGTTGGATGTAAATCTACACGAAATGTACCTGATGGATCTTACTTGTTAACTAAAGTAGAGGTTAAAAATACGGCAAAGGGTATTTCCAAGGATGCTTATAAACCATTTATTAAGCAGCACTCTAATGTAACTATTTTAGGGGGACTTAAATTTCACTTGTGGTTGTACAATTTAGCCGGGAAGGATTCTTCAAAGTGGATTAACAAAAAATTAAAGTCTTCCGGTGAAGCTCCTATTGTATACGATAGTTTTTTAGCAGATCAAACTACTGATCAGTTATCTATTTATATGCGTAATAAAGGGTATTATCATTCAGTAGTAGTTGATAGTGTTAAAAAGAAACGCGCTAAAAAGCTAAAGGTTATTTACGATATAAATGCAGGCGAACAATTTAAAGTAAATGATTTTGCAGTTCAAAGTAACGATGCTGATATTGAGGCCTTGGTGCAATCAGATTCGCTAAACAGTTTGCTTAAGAATGGGTCGCCTTTTGATGTGACATTGCACGATGCTGAAAGGGATCGAATTACAAAATATTTGCAAGAGAATGGTTATTACGGTTTTTCTAAGGAAGCCATCCATTTTAAGGTAGATACAACTTTGGGTAACTATCTAGTAAACGATTCCTTAATTATCAGTAAAGCGCGATTAGAAATAACAAATGGTGAGGATTCTCTCTATAATCATCCTACCTATAATATAAAAGATGTTTATTTCCGACTAGGAGTTGATCCTAAGAAAGTAGTTAAAGATCAAAATGAATATTTTGCAGGCTTTGATACTCTAAAATACAAAGGGCTCTACTTTCTGCATGATGGTGAAATGAATGTGAAACCTGAGGTTATTTATAATTCTAACTATATAGTTCCAGGACAAACCTATCAAGCCAGTTTGGTAAAAAGAACCCATAGTTTACTCTCAAGTCTGCGTATTTATAGATTTATTAATGTGAGTTTTCAGGAGGTTCAAGCTCCGGATACTGCGAAAGGTGATGTTAAGTGGTTGCAATGTAATGTACAATTAGTGCCAGCCAAGCCACAGTCTTACGCTGTGGAAATAGAAGGAATAAATTCATCGGGTAACCTTGGGGCTGGAGGTAATATAAAGTATCAGCATAAAAATATCTTTAAAGGTGCAGAGGAGTTTAATGTTAACTTTGGTGCTTCGGCTCAAAATCAGCAAACTAGAGAAAAAGAAGGGTTTAATACAGTTGAAGTACGTGCTGAAACGCGTATTATTTTCCCTAAATTTTGGATGCCATTTAAAGTTTCAAGTTTTAGGAAACGTTATAACCCTAAAACATCGCTTGGTGGATCCTATAATTATCAGCGTAGACCAGATTATACAAGAACTATCGCCAATGCGCGTATTGGGTATCTATGGAAAGGGAATAAGTATGTTTCTCACTCCTTTACACCATTTGGACTGAATTATGTAATTGTATCAGATATACATCCTGAATTCTGGGAGCAGATAAAAGATAATTACTTGCAGTATTCTTATCAAGATCACTTAATAGGAGGATTATCTTATTCAATCGTTTATAATGAGCAACAAGTAGGTGTCCGTAAAAACTTTTTATACGCGAATTTTAATTTTAGCGAAGGAGGAAATATATTTGACTTAGTAGCGCATTCATTCTTAAATAAAGAAGAGGAGGGATATTACGAAGTCTTAGGAATTCGTTATGCTCAGTTCATTAAAGGTGATATCGATTTGCGCTACCATCAATACGTAAATTCTGTAAACAGCATAGCTTACCGAATGTTTATTGGTATTGGCTTCCCGTATGGTAATTTAAATGTATTGCCGTTTGAAGAGCGTTATTTTTCTGGAGGAGCAAATAGTATTAGAGCATGGCCTGTTCGCGGTCTAGGGCCCGGTTCATTTAGCTCTGATAGTTTGAGTTTTTACAATCAGGTTGGTGATATTAAAATAGAGTTTAATATTGAGCATCGTTTTAAATTAATTGGTGCTCTTGAAGGAGCTGTTTTTTTAGATGTGGGTAACGTTTATAACCTTCGAGAAGAAGAAAGTCAACCAGGGGGTAAATTTGCATTCAATAATTTTGTTGAAAAGTTAGCTGTTGGTACAGGGTTAGGAGCAAGATTTGATATGAAATATTTTGTTTTTCGTTTGGATATGGGAGTAAAATTAAAAGACCCTGTTTTACCCAAAGGCGAGAGATGGATTCCTGCTAATCGGGCCTTTGTTTGGGATGATTTAGCTTTTAATTTTGCAATAGGTTATCCTTTTTAAACTAAATATTGCTGCGTATTATGTTTTCTGCTATAAAGCATCGTGTATTTTAATTATAATTAATATACAGTTTCTTAATAATTTTGTACTTTTGCGCAACAAATATGATTTCTGTCAGTTTTGTCCGTTTATTAATTCATAAACAGAGTATTGCTTATCAGAAATTATAGATAAGAAGAAAATAAGTTAATTAATATATGTTGCCTGTTGCATATTTAACAGGAAGGTCTCTAAATTATTATAAATAAAGACACGATGAAAAAAGTTTTAGATGTAGTAAAACCAGGTGTTGTTACTGGTGATGATGTACAAAAGTTATTTCAAGTAGCAAAAGAAAACGGTTTTGCAATTCCAGCAGTAAACGTTGTTGGTACTGATTCAATTAACGGTGTTTTAGAAGCTGCTAAAGTAGTTAACTCTCCAGTTATCATTCAGCTTTCAAACGGTGGTGCTGCTTTCTGTGCAGGTAAAGGTATTGGTCTTGCAGGTCAAGAAGCTCAAATTTTAGGTGCTGTAGCTGCTGCTAAGCATGTACATATTATGGCTGAAGCTTATGGTGTGCCAGTGATTCTTCATACTGACCACGCTGCTAAAAAATTATTACCTTGGATTGACGGGTTATTAGATGCTGGTGAAAAGCATTTCGAAGAAACAGGTAAGCCATTATTTTCTTCTCATATGTTAGACCTTTCTGAGGAGCCTTTAGAAGAAAACTTAGCAACTTGTAAAGCTTATTTCGAAAGAATGAACAAAATCGGTATGACTATCGAGATTGAATTAGGTATTACAGGTGGTGAAGAAGATGGTGTTGATAACTCTGATGTTGACAACGCTTTACTTTATACTCAACCAGAAGAAGTAAACCAATCTTACGAAGTATTAAAAGAAGTTGGTCCTAACTTCACAATTGCTGCTTCTTTCGGTAATGTACACGGTGTATATAAGCCAGGTAACGTTGTTCTTACTCCAAAAATTCTTGATAACTCTCAAAAATTCATCGAGGAGAAGCATGGTTTATCTTCAAATCCAGTAAACTTTGTATTCCATGGTGGATCAGGTTCTACTTTAGAAGAAATCCGCGAAGCTATCGGTTATGGTGTTGTTAAAATGAACATCGATACAGATACACAATGGGCTACTTGGGATGGTATCCGCGTATTCGAAGCTGAAAACCGTGAGTACTTACAAGGTCAAATCGGTAACCCAGATGGTGACGATAAGCCAAACAAAAAATATTACGATCCACGTGTATGGTTAAGAAAAGGTCAAGTTTCTTTAGTTGAAAGATTAAAAGTTGCTTACAGCGATCTTAACTGTATTGACGTACTATAAGTTAAATAGTACAAAATAACTTTAAAGCCCTCACCATTTTTGGTGGGGGCTTTCTTTTTTCAATATATTTGCACTTTGTAAACATTATTAATTCATTATGGCTCATAGTAATAGAGATGGATTCTCAAGTAAGTTTGGTGTAATAGCAGCAGCAGCAGGTTCGGCAGTAGGTTTAGGTAACATTTGGCGCTTCCCATATGTTGTTGGAGAAAATGGCGGAGGGGCCTTTTTGTTATTGTATTTATTTTTTATTGTTCTTATTGGAATTCCAGTAATGCTATCTGAGTTAATGATTGGGCGAAAAGCACAGGTGAATGCATTTAGGGCTTTTCCATCTTTAGCCCCCAAAGCTCCTTTTTTTAAAATTGTCGGCATTATGGGGGTTGCAGCAGCTTTCTTAATATTGTCATTTTATGGAGTGGTTGCTGGTTGGACTGTAGAGTATATATGGCTTGCAGTAACTAATCAATTAGCAGGGCAGAGTAATGCAGAGCTTAAAATTTTATTCGATACATTCTCAGGGTCTACTATTCAGCCAATTTTTTACCTTGTTGTTTTCATGGCAATGACCGCATTTATTGTGCGTGGAGGTATTCAAAACGGAATTGAAAAATATACTAAGGTGCTAATGCCTTTGTTGTTTGTAATTATAGTTGTTCTTTGTTTAAGGGCTGTTACCTTAGATGGGGCAATGGCTGGGATTGAATTTTTATTTAAGCCTGATTTTAGTAAGATTACTGGTGATGTAATTCTAAGTGCGCTTGGGCAAGCTTTCTTCTCTTTAAGTATAGGTATGGGTGTTATTGCAACTTACGGATCTTACATTTCAAAAAAAGAAAATTTATTGAATACTGCAGTGTCGGTTTCTTTTGCTGATACATTAATTGCAATCTTATCGGGGGTGGCTATTTTTCCTGCTGTGTTTGCTTTTGGTATTGAGCCGGGTGAAGGCCCAGGTTTAGTGTTTGTAGTTTTACCACAAGTTTTTAGTCAAATGATGGGCGGATATGTTTTTGCAGTAGCCTTTTTTATATTGCTATTAATTGCTGCCTTAACTTCATCGGTTTCGTTACTTGAGGTAGTAGTTGCCTATTTTTCTGAGGAATTAAAGCTTGAGCGTAAAAAAGCAACAGTTTTAGCTGCTGTTTCTATTACGGTTTTAGGCGTGTTTTGTGTGGTGTCACCAAAGTTATTTGATCTTTTTGAATGGACATCCTCTAATTTGCTGTTGCCTTTCGGAGGTCTTTTAATAGCAATTTTTGTTGGTTGGGTTTTAGATAAGGAAGTTGTAAGAGCAGAGTTAGAGAGTCACGGTAAAAAGGTGGCTATGTTTAAAGTTATAATGCTTATTGTAAAATACATTGCTCCTGTAGCAGTAGCTATTGTTTTATTACAAAGCTTAGGTGTCTTTTAAAATGCAAATTTGCTTTTTCTAGTAATGTTCTTATTTTTATAAGAGCTAATAAACTACAAGTTTAATAGTGGCGTTATTGTTTTAATAATTGAAGTTCGTTTTATGTAAAAAGGTGTCTTTGATTATTAAAAATGATAGCGCTTACTTTTTTTAAGCTCCCGTTAAAACCTAATCTATGTTTGATAAACTGTTTTTATATACTCGATCGCAACAAAGGGGTATTATAGTTCTTGTGCTGCTTATTGTTATACTATTAATAGTAAGGGGTCTTTTGCCATCATATTTCGAATCTATTTACAAAAAAGAAGTAACTGAATATGAAAGGTACTTCAATGCGCTTAATGATTCACTCAAGGAACAACGTGATCGACCTCTACAATTGTTTAGTTTTGATCCTAACCTTATTTCTAAGGAAGACTTAATGAAATTGGGTTTTAATTCGTATCAAACCAAAAATCTTTTATCTTATCGTAAAGCAGGTGGTAGTTTCAAAAAAACAACTGACCTAAAAAAGATTTATGGTGTTGATAGTACTCTGTATAATAAAATTTCACCTTATGTTAGGATAGTGCAGGCCCCTAAAGTTGAGACTAAGTTTATACCTAATAAGAAAAGTAAGCTAAATATTAATAAGGCAACTTACAGTGATCTTGTTAAGGTAAATGGACTTGGTTCAAAATTGGCATCTCGTATAATTAATTTCCGTAAGGCCCTTGGTGGTTTTTATGATATGAAACAAATTGATGAGGTTTATGGAATTAATAAACCGCTTTGCGTAGTGATTAAAGTTGAGTTTTATGCTTCGCAGAAAGATATACGTAAAATAGACTTGTCTGAGTATAATATAACCATGTTAGCCAAGCATGCATATCTCAATAGAAAACAAGCAGAAAAAGTATTGAAATTGTACGAAGAATATAAGGGTAGTGGCGAAATATCTGAATTTTATAAACAATTGACAGGAAGTGGGTTGGGTAAAATAATTCCTTATATAATAGCTTGGTAGTGCGTTGTAAATTAGTACATTATCATTAGGTTTGTTAAGTTTAGATGTAAAAAGAATTCGTAAAGTTTGTTGACGTGAAAAAACTTTGCTTTCTTTGCACCTGCAAATAATCAACAAGTGTACCGTTGTGTGCTCAGAAGTTTCTGATTATTTGAGTTTTAAGTAATAAAATTTAGAGAAAATAAAAAATCAAAGGAGATAGTTATGATTGTTATTCCAATTAAAGAAGGCGAAAACATCGAGAGAGCATTAAAAAAATTCAAAAGAAAATTTGAGAAAACTGGAGCGATGAGATCTTTGCGTTCACGTCAAGCTTTCACTAAACCTTCTGTTAAAAGAAGAGAAGAGGTTAAAAAAGCTATTTACATACAGCAATTACAACAAAACGAGGATTAAATTAAATTCTTAAGGTCAATAGTGTAAAATTTGTTATATTCGTTTAAACGAATAGTTCCAATTGACCTTACATGATTTTAATAGAATCTTTTATAAAATATTTAGAGTTCGAGAAGCGCAGTTCTGAACATACAATTGCTTCATATAGCTGTGATCTCGAACAATTTATTCTTTTTGCTAAACAGAAAGATGTAACTCATGTGTCTGATGTCAATCGTAAACTAGTTCGTAGTTGGGTTGTTTATTTGGTAGGTGAGGGTATGGCACCGAAAAGTGTAGGTCGTAAAATAACATCACTTAAATCATACTTCAATTATCTTATGCGTGAAGGATTTGTCGAAATTAATCCGGCAAAAGACATAAGTACTCCAAAGATTCCAAAAAAAATTCCAATATTTGTAAGAGAGTCCGAAATGGATCTTTTGTTAGATGAATTCCCTTTTACAAGCGATTATGAAGGTGTCAGAGATAGACTCATTCTTGAATTATTGTATGGTGTGGGATTGCGACGTTCTGAATTGGTTGGTTTAAGAGATAATGACTTTGATTTTTCATTAAAAGAAATTAAAGTTACAGGTAAATACAAAAAGCAACGCTATATACCTCTTAATGCAAATCTTTTGTTATTAATTAAGAAATACTTGGTAGTAAGAAATCAGGAATTTGAAATTGGTGATAATGGATTTTTCTTTTTAACAAAGAAAGGAGATGCGGTATATGCTAAGTTAATTTACAGAGTTGTTAATAAATATTTGTCATCTGTTACTACCTTGCAAAAAAAGAGCCCGCACGTTCTAAGGCATTCTTTTGCTACGTCGCTGTTAAATGCGGGTGCTGATTTGAATGCTATAAAAGAATTGTTAGGTCACTCTAACTTAACTGCTACTGAAGTGTACACTCATAGTAGTTTTGAAAAAATAACTGATATATATAAACAGGCCCATCCGCGGTCTTAAATTTAAGGAGGATTACGTATGAATATTACAATTCAATCGGTGAAGTTTGACGCCGCTGATCATTTACAAGGTTTTATTGAGCAGAAGGTGAGTAAATTAGATGTGTTTTTTGACGGTATTATTGATGCTGAAGTTATATTGAAGCTTGATAAAGCTGAATCTAGTGAGAATAAGGTAGCTGAAATTAACTTGAAAGTTCCTGGGGGAGATTTATTTGCAAAGAAGCAGAATAAATCTTTTGAAGAAGCTGTAGATTCTTCTTGTGAAGCTTTGAGAAAGCAACTTATTAAGTACAAAGAGAAGGTGAAAGCTAAATAATTAAAAAATAACTAATTATTTTTGCGCAGTGGAAAAATAATCCTACATTTGCACACCGTTTTAAAAAGGTAAAACTTTTAGGATAAAAAATAAATAAAATCACAGGCTGATTATAGTAATATAATCAGCCTGTGAAATGAAATAAAGTTTCTTTTAACGAAAAGGACTTGGGCAGATACCAAAGCGGCCAACTGGGACGGACTGTAACTCCGTTGTCTTTCGACTTCGCAGGTTCGAATCCTGCTCTGCCCACAAGAACCAGAAAATATTAAATTTTATTCGGGTTTGCGAAGTTTTTGATTAATAAATCATTACCTTTGTAGCCCCGAAGCAAAAGCGGGAGTAGCTCAGCTGATAGAGCATTAGCCTTCCAAGCTAAGGGTCGCGGGTTTGAATCCCGTCTCCCGCTCTTTTTCCGCCGATGTAGCTCAGGGGTAGAGCGTTTCCTTGGTAAGGAAGAGGTCATGGGTTCAATTCCCATCATTGGCTCTATTTCTGGTTCGGTTTTTTATAAAAATTAATAGTTAATATTTTAATTGTCTAATTATTCGAGTTATGGCTAAAGAACATTTTGACAGGTCAAAGCCTCACGTGAACATCGGTACTATCGGTCACGTAGACCACGGTAAAACCACTTTAACAGCTGCTATTACAAAAGTTTTGGCTGAAGCTGGGTTATCAGAAGCAAGAGATTTTGATCAAATTGATAACGCTCCTGAGGAGAAAGAAAGAGGTATTACAATTAATACTGCTCACGTTGAGTATCAAACTGCAAACCGTCACTATGCACACGTTGACTGTCCAGGTCACGCCGATTATGTGAAAAACATGGTAACTGGTGCTGCGCAGATGGATGGTGCTATTATTGTAGTTGCTGCTACTGATGGTCCTATGCCTCAAACTCGCGAGCACATTCTACTTGCACGTCAGGTAAACGTTCCTAAACTAGTTGTGTTTATGAACAAAGTTGACATGGTTGACGATGAAGAGCTTTTAGAGTTAGTAGAAATGGAAATTCGTGAGTTGTTAGACTTTTATGAGTTTGATGGTGATAACACTCCTGTAATCCAAGGTTCTGCTTTAGGTGGACTTAATGGAGATGCTAAGTGGTCTGAAAAGATTATGGAGCTTATGGAAGCTGTTGATACATGGATTCCTCTTCCTCCACGTGATATTGATAAGCCTTTCTTAATGCCTGTTGAGGATGTTTTCTCAATTACAGGTCGTGGTACTGTTGCAACAGGTCGTATTGAGTCTGGTGTAATCAACACTGGTGATGAAATGCAAATTATCGGTTTAGGTGCTGAAGGAAAGAAAACTGTATGTACTGGAGTAGAGATGTTCCGTAAGATTCTTGATAGAGGTGAAGCTGGTGATAACGTAGGTTTATTATTACGTGGTATCGACAAAACTGAAATCAAAAGAGGTATGGTTCTTGGTGCTCCAGGATTAATTACTCCTCACACTAAGTTTAAAGCTGAGATTTATGTATTGAAGAAAGAAGAAGGTGGTCGTCACACTCCTTTCCATAACAAATACCGTCCTCAGTTTTATTTACGTACTCTTGATGTAACTGGTGAGATTTCTCTTCCAGAAGGTACTGAAATGGTAATGCCAGGTGATAACGTAACAATCACTGTTGAGCTTATCTACCCAGTAGCTATCGATCAAGGTCTTCGTTTCGCTATCCGTGAGGGTGGTAGAACTGTAGGTGCAGGTCAGGTAACTGAAATTGTAGAGTAACAATATAGGTGATAATGGAAGGAGAAATCCTTCCATTATTCTTGTTATACGGGTTTAGCTCAGTTGGTAGAGCACTGGTCTCCAAAACCAGGTGTCAGGAGTTCGAGTCTCTTAACCCGTGCAGAGAAAGAAAGATTTAAGCATTTTTATGATGCTTTGTATTCAGATAAAATTATAATCCAGTGAGTAAGATTGTTAATTATTTCAAAGACGTTCAAGAGGAATTAGTTCACAAGACGTCGTGGCCAACTTGGCCTGAGCTTCAAAATAGTGCATTAATTGTAATGGTAGCTTCAACTATAATTGCACTTATTGTTTGGGGAATGGATGTTTCGTTCGATAATACACTAGATTGGTTATATAAACAACTTTACTAACAATTGGTAATAGATGGGTAGCGTCGATAAAAAATGGTATGTATTAAGAGCCATTGGAGGTAAAGAGAAAAAAGTTAAAGAATACGTTGAAAATGAAATTGAGCGTTTAAATCTTCAAGATTATATTGCTCAAGTTTTAATTCCAACTGAGAAAGTTTACCAAATTCGTAATGGTAAAAAAATCAGTAAAGAGCGTAACTACTTCCCAGGATATGTAATGATTGAGGCTGCACTTGTTGGAGAGATTCCTCATATTCTTAAAAGTATTCCAAATGTTATCGGATTCTTAGGTGATAGAGATAATAGTGCGGTACCTTTACGTATGTCCGAAGTAAATAGGATTCTTGGTAAAGTTGATGAGTTATCAGATACTGAAGAGGATTTAGATATTCCATATTTTGTTGGAGAAACCGTTAAAGTAATAGACGGTCCATTCAATGGTTTTAATGGAATTATCGAAGAAGTAAATGAAGAAAAGAGAAAGCTTCAAGTAATGGTTAAAATTTTCGGAAGAAAAACACCATTGGAATTGAGTTTTCTACAGGTTGAGAAAGAGTAGTTGAATTATTCTAAATTGTACGTTAAGCTTCCATAAGAGATTTATCTCTTATCCACTGCAACACAAGTTTAGTTCACGCCTTTAATATATATAATAATTAATAAGAATTGCTACATGGCTAAAGAAGTAGAAACTTTTATCAAATTACAGATAAAAGGTGGAGCAGCAAACCCTTCACCACCTGTAGGTCCTGCATTAGGTGCCAAAGGTGTAAATATTATGGAGTTTTGTAAGCAATTCAACGCCAGAACTCAAGAAAAAGCAGGTAAAGTTTTACCAGTTGTTATTTCGGTGTATACTGACAAATCTTTTGATTTTGTTATTAAAACACCACCAGCAGCTGTTCAACTTTTAGATGCTGCAAAGCTTAAAGGAGGTTCTCCTGAGCCAAACCGTAAAAAGGTTGGATCAGTAAATTGGGACCAAGTTAAAGCAATTGCTGAGGATAAGATGGCTGATTTGAATTGTTTTACAGTAGAATCCGGTATGCGTATGGTTGCTGGAACTGCCAGAAGTATGGGTATCACCATTGATGGTGAATTCCCAGGTGATAATTAATTTAATACCATTTTGGAGTTATGACAAAACTAACAAAAAGTAAAAAGTTAGCGTTAGATAAAATCGAAGCGGGAAAACAATATTCTCTCGAAGAAGCAGCCAAATTGGTAAAGGAAATTACCACTACTAAATTTGATGCTTCGGTAGATATTGACGTACGTTTAGGTGTTGATCCAAGAAAAGCAAACCAAATGGTAAGAGGTATTTGTACGCTTCCTCATGGTACTGGTAAAGAAACTCGTGTTCTTGTACTTTGTACTCCAGATAAGGAAGAAGAAGCGAAAGCTGCAGGTGCTGATTACGTTGGATTGGATGAATACGTTGAAAAGATCAAAGGTGGCTGGACTGACATTGATGTGATTATTACTATGCCTAGTGTTATGGCTAAAGTTGGACAATTAGGACGTGTTTTAGGTCCTCGTGGTCTTATGCCAAACCCTAAGAGTGGTACTGTTACAATGGAAGTTGGTAAGGCTGTTCAGGAAGTAAAATCGGGTAAAATTGACTTTAAAGTTGATAAATTCGGTATAATTCACGCTTCAGTTGGAAAAGTATCCTTTGATGAGCAAAAGCTTGTTGAAAATGCAAAAGAGTTTATGAATGTTATTCTAAAACTTAAGCCAAGTTCAGCAAAAGGTACTTATGTGAAAAGTATTGGTCTTTCTAGTACTATGAGTCCCGGTGTTCGTATTGACGCCAAGTCGGTAGATGCTTAATGTTTAACTACAGAAAAAAGGAATCATGAATAAGGAAGATAAAAGCTTACTTGTAAAAGAACTAAAGCAAAATATTGCTGACTATAACCACTTTTATGTGGTTGATGCTGGTGGTATGGATGCAGGTAAAACAAGTGACCTTCGTAGATTATGTTTTAGTAAAGAGGTTAAAATGATGATGGTGAAAAACTCACTATTCGTTAAAGCTCTTGATCAAACAGAAGGTGACTATGAAGAACTTTATGGATCTCTAGTTGGATCTTCAGCTGTTTTCTTCACAAATGTAGGTAATGTACCAGCAAAATTAATTCAAGATTTTGCTAAGGCTAATAAAAAGCCAGTATTAAAAGGTGCTTACGTTGAAGAATCATTGTATATAGGTGCAGACCAATTAGGAGCCCTAGCTACAATTAAGTCTAAAGACGAATTACTAGGCGATATCATCAGTCTATTACAATCACCAGCGAAGAATGTTATTTCGGCACTTCAATCAGGTGGTTCAACAATACATGGTGTCTTACAGACATTAGCCGAAAAAGAATAAGTAAAAAAAGTAAAGAATTAATATTTTAATATTTAGAGAAATGGCAGATTTAAAGAAGCTTGCAGAAGAATTAGTTAACTTAACAGTAAAAGACGTTAACGAGCTTGCAGAGATCCTTAAAGACGAATATGGTATTGAGCCTGCTGCTGCAGCTGTTGCTGTTGCTGGTCCTGCCGCTGGTGGTGATGCCGGTGCTGCTGAAGAGCAAACTGAATTTGACGTAATTTTAAAATCAGCTGGTTCTTCAAAACTAGCTATCGTAAAATTAGTTAAAGAAATGACTGGTGTAGGTCTTAAAGAAGCTAAAGAATTAGTTGACAAAGCACCTGCTCCATTAAAAGAAAAAGTTTCTAAAGAAGAAGCTGAAGCTTTAAAAACTCAATTAACTGAAGCTGGAGCTGAAGTTGAACTTAAGTAATTACTACTACCTATAATATAGGGTTGGTTTAGGGACTTATCATTGATAAGTTCCTATGCCTTTTTATGCATTTATGTTATTAAGTTCAATTAATTCGTTAATAAATGACTCCAATTAATACAAGCGAAAGAATTAGCTTTGCTTCTATAAAAAATCAATTAGAGTATCCAGATTTTTTAGAAGTACAATTAAAATCGTTCCGAGAATTCTTTCAATTCGGAACTACACAAGAGGAAAGACGTATCGAAGGACTTTACGAAGTCTTTGCTGAAAACTTTCCAATTACAGATACACGAAATAATTTCGTATTAGAGTTTCTTGATTTTGGTATTGATCCACCTCGTTATAGTATACAAGAATGTACTGAGCGTGGTTTAACTTTTAGTGTGCCTTTAAAAGCAAAACTAAAGTTATATTGTACTGATCCAGAACACGAAGATTTTGATACAGTCGTACAAGATGTTTATCTTGGAACTGTACCATACATGACAGACAAAGGTAGTTTCATTATTAATGGAGCAGAACGAGTTGTTGTATCGCAGCTGCATCGTTCACCAGGTGTGTTTTTTGGTCAAAGTACTCATGCTAACGGTACCAAATTATATTCTGCACGTATAATTCCTTTTAAAGGTTCGTGGATTGAATTTGCTACTGATATTAACAGTGTGATGTACGCCTATATTGATAGGAAAAAGAAATTACCTGTAACTACTTTATTACGTGCCATTGGTTACGAAAGTGATAAGGATATCCTTGAAATTTTCGACCTTGCAGATGAAATAAAAGTTTCTAAATCTGGTTTAAAGAAAGTTGTTGGTCGTAAACTAGCAGCACGTGTTCTTAAAACATGGATTGAGGATTTCGTAGATGAAGATACAGGTGAGGTTGTTTCAATCGAGCGTAACGAAGTTATAATCGATCGTGAAACAGTTATTGAAACCGAGCATATTGAAGAAATCGTTGACTCTGGTAGTAAAACAATTCTTTTACATAAAGAAAACCAGAATCTTTCAGATTTTGCAATTATATATAATACTTTACAGAAGGACCCGTGTAACTCTGAGAAAGAGGCTGTTCTTCATATTTATCGTCAATTAAGAAACGCTGAGCCACCTGATGAGGCTACAGCTCGTGATGTAATTGACAAACTATTCTTTTCTGATAAACGCTATGACCTTGGAGAAGTTGGCCGTTACAGATTGAATAAGAAGTTGGGTATAGATACTGAAATGGATACTAAGGTATTGACAAAACCCGATATCATTCAGATCATCAAATATTTAATTGAACTTATTAACTCTAAAACTGAAGTAGATGATATTGACCACTTAAGTAATCGTCGTGTACGTACTGTAGGTGAGCAATTATCTAATCAGTTTGGTGTAGGTTTAGCTCGTATGGCTAGAACAATTCGTGAGCGTATGAATGTTCGAGACAATGAGGTATTTACACCTATTGAACTTATTAACAGTAAAACATTATCTTCTGTTATTAATAGTTTCTTTGGAACAAATGCTCTATCTCAGTTTATGGATCAAACAAATCCGTTGGCAGAGATAACTCATAAAAGACGTATGTCAGCCTTAGGGCCTGGAGGTCTTTCTCGTGAAAGAGCTGGTTTTGAGGTTCGTGATGTTCACTACACACATTATGGCCGTCTTTGCCCGATTGAAACACCAGAAGGTCCAAATATTGGTCTTATTTCATCTCTTTGTGTATTTGCAAAAATTAATGATTTAGGATTTATCGAAACACCATATCGTAAAGTTGATAATGGACAAGTTGATCTTTCAGCTGATGGTGTTAAATATTTAAGTGCAGAAGAGGAAGAAACATTACTTATCGCGCAAGCGAATGCTCCTCTTGATGAAGTTGGGAAATTTGTTAACTCTAGAGTCAAGGCTCGTGAGGAAGCTGATTATCCGGTTGTTGCGCCTGAGGAAATTCAATTAATGGATGTTGCACCAAATCAGATTGCTTCGGTTGCCGCTTCGTTAATTCCATTCCTTGAGCATGATGATGCAAACCGTGCTTTGATGGGATCTAACATGATGCGTCAGGCAGTTCCATTATTGCAACCAGACGCACCAATTGTTGGTACTGGATTAGAAGGAAAATTAATTAGCGATTCTCGTACTAACATCGTTGCAGAAAAAGATGGTGTTATTGATTTCGTTGATGCTGAGGAAATTGTTGTAAAGTATGATCTTACTGATGATGAAAGATTCGTTAGTTTTGATACAGATACTAAGCGATATTCTATTCAGAAATTCCAAAAAACGAACCAGAACACTTGTATTGACTTAAAACCTATGGTTTTACCTGGTCAACGAGTTAAAGCTGGTGATATTTTAACACAAGGATATTCTACAGAAAAAGGAGAATTAGCACTAGGACGTAACCTTAAAGTGGCGTTTATGCCTTGGAAAGGTTATAACTTTGAGGATGCTATCGTGATCTCTGAAAAAGTTGTTCGTGATGATATTTTTACATCTGTTCATATTGATGAATATTCTTTAGAAGTACGTGACACTAAACGAGGTTTGGAAGAATTAACTTCAGATATTCCTAACGTAAGTGAAGAGGCTACTAAAGATCTTGATGAGAATGGATTAATTAGAGTTGGTGCGCATGTTAACCCTGGTGATATCTTAATTGGTAAGATTACTCCAAAGGGTGAAAGTGATCCAACTCCTGAAGAAAAATTACTACGTGCCATTTTCGGTGAGAAAGCTGGAGATGTAAAAGATGCTTCATTAAAAGCTTCTCCTTCATTGAAAGGAGTAGTTATTAATAAAAAACTTTTCTCTCGTATTATTAAAGATAGAAAAGCACGTTCTTCAGACAAGCCATTAATTGCTAAAATTGATGAAGAGTTTGATCGTTCAGTTTTAGATTTAAGAACTCGTTTGGTTGATAAATTATTTACCATAGTAAATGGTAAAACGTCTCAAGGTGTTAAAGATTATTTTGATGTAGATATCGTTTCTAAAGGAACTAAATTTACTCAAAAGATCCTTAATGATATTGACTACCATAATATCAACCCAAATAAATGGACAACTGATGCAGAGAAGAATGCATTAATTCAAAAAATGGTTCATAACTATTTATTGAAGTTCCAAGAGTTTGAGGCGAAGGAAAAACGTCAAAAATATAACTTGACAATTGGTGATGAGTTACCTGCAGGTATCGTACAATTAGCAAAAGTATATATTGCTAAAAAACGTAAGATTACAGTAGGGGATAAAATGGCCGGTCGACATGGAAATAAAGGTATCGTTTCTCGTATCGTTAGAGTTGAGGATATGCCTTTCCTAGAAGACGGAACACCAGTTGATATTGTACTGAATCCATTAGGGGTACCTTCAAGGATGAACCTTGGTCAGATATATGAAACTGTATTTGGATGGGCTGGAAAAGAGTTAGGTGTTAAGTTTGCTACACCAATTTTTGATGGTGCCAAAATGGCTGATATGGATTATTGGACTGATAAGGCAGGAATTCCACAATATGGTAAAACATATCTTCATGATGGAGGTACAGGTGCACGTTTCCACCAACCAGCAACAGTAGGCGTTATTTACATGCTGAAGCTTGGACACATGGTAGAAGATAAAATGCATGCTCGTTCTATCGGTCCTTACTCTTTAATTACGCAACAGCCTCTTGGTGGTAAAGCACAATTTGGTGGTCAGCGTTTTGGAGAGATGGAGGTTTGGGCACTCGAAGCATTTGGTGCTGCAAACATACTACAAGAGATTCTAACTGTTAAATCTGATGATGTAATGGGTCGTGCAAAAGCTTATGAAGCGATTGTTAAGGGTGATCCAATGCCGAAACCAGGTATTCCAGAATCGTTGAATGTATTGTTACATGAGCTTAGAGGTCTAGGTTTAAGTGTAAATCTTGATTAGAGCATTTTTTATCATTGAATAATGTGTATGCATTATTCAATGGTTGCCTTTTAGTATTAAATTAATTAAGAAGTCGTTATATGGCATTCAGAAGAGATCAGAAAGTAAAAAATAGTTTTACAAAAATCTCTATCGGCTTAGCTTCACCTGAGGAAATTCTAGAGAGATCTAGTGGTGAGGTTCTTAAACCGGAGACCATCAATTATAGAACTTATAAACCAGAGCGAGATGGATTATTCTGTGAAAGAATATTCGGTCCTGTAAAGGATTATGAGTGTCACTGTGGTAAATATAAGAGAATAAGATATCGTGGTATCGTATGTGATCGATGCGGTGTTGAGGTTACAGAAAAGAAAGTGCGTCGTGAAAGAATGGGGCATATTTCTTTAGTTGTACCTGTTGCACATATCTGGTATTTTAAATCATTACCTAATAAAATTGGTTATTTATTAGGTTTACCAACAAAGAAATTAGATTCTATCATTTACTACGAAAGATATGTAGTAATACAGGCAGGTATTAAGTCTGAAGATGGAATTAGCTATATGGATTTCTTAACAGAAGAGGAATATCTTGATATTTTAGATACTCTTCCAAGAGAAAACCAACATCTTGAAGATGATGATCCAAATAAATTTATTGCTAAGATGGGTGCTGATGCACTTCATATGATCTTATCAAGAATTGATTTAGATGGATTGTCTTATGATTTAAGACATAAAGCAAATACTGAAACATCTCAACAACGTAAAAACGAGGCATTAAAACGTCTTCAAGTTGTTGAATCTTTCCGTGCATCAGTTGGTCGTAATCGTCCTGAGTGGATGATAGTAAAAGTAGTTCCGGTTATTCCACCAGAATTAAGACCTCTTGTGCCATTGGATGGTGGACGTTTTGCAACATCCGATTTAAATGATCTTTACCGTCGTGTAATTATCAGAAATAATCGTTTGAAAAGATTAATTGAAATCAAAGCTCCAGAAGTAATTTTACGTAATGAGAAACGTATGCTTCAAGAGTCTGTTGATTCATTATTCGATAACTCACGTAAGGCAAATGCAGTTAAAACAGATGCTAATAGACCTTTAAAGTCATTATCAGATAGTTTAAAAGGTAAGCAAGGACGTTTCCGTCAAAACTTACTTGGAAAAAGGGTTGATTATTCAGCGCGTTCTGTAATTGTTGTGGGACCAGAATTAAGAATGCATGAGTGTGGTATTCCTAAAAACATGGCTGCCGAGCTTTATAAGCCTTTCGTAATTCGTAAATTAATTGAAAGAGGAATTGTAAAAACAGTTAAGTCAGCTAAGAAGATTGTTGATAGAAAAGATCCTGTAGTTTGGGATATTCTTGAAAACGTAATTAAAGGTCATCCTGTGCTACTTAACCGTGCTCCAACTCTTCACCGTTTAGGTATACAAGCATTTCAACCTAAACTTATTGAGGGTAAAGCGATACAATTACATCCGTTAGCATGTTCTGCATTTAATGCCGATTTTGATGGTGACCAGATGGCCGTACACTTACCACTTGGTAATGCTGCTATATTGGAAGCACAAATGTTAATGTTAGGTTCTCAAAACATCTTGAACCCTGCGAATGGTGCTCCTATTACTGTACCATCTCAGGATATGGTTCTTGGTTTATACTATATGACTAAGAAACGTGAAGGTGCAAAAGGAGAAGGATTAAAATTCTACTCTCTTGAGGAAGTAAAAATTGCTTTTAACGAAGGCGGAGTAGATTTACATGCTGAAGTTGAAGTTAAAGGTTATGATTTGAATGAAGATGGCGTGCCTGAACTTCAAATGGTAAAATCAACTGTTGGTCGTATCTTATTTAATGAGTTTGCTCCACGCGAAGCAGGTTTCATTAATGACGTATTGACTAAAAAAGCATTACGTGATATTATTGGTCATGTACAGAAAACATGTGGTACACCACGTACTGCTGATTTCTTAGATGATATTAAGAATTTGGGGTATACAATGGCATTTGAAGGTGGACTTTCGTTTAACCTTGGTGATGTTATTATTCCTGATGAAAAAGCAACCTTAGTAGAAGGCGGTTATAATGAAGTTGAGGAAGTGAAGAATAACTATAATATGGGATTCATCACTTACAATGAACGTTACAACCAAATTATTGACATCTGGACGCATGTAAATGCCAAGTTAACGAATACGGTGATGAACCAATTAAGTTCTGACCGTCAAGGTTTCAACTCGGTATATATGATGCTTGATTCTGGAGCGAGGGGTTCTAAAGAACAGATTCGTCAGCTTTCAGGTATGAGGGGGCTTATGGCTAAACCTCAAAAGTCTGGTGCTGCAGGAGGACAGATTATTGAGAATCCAATTCTTTCTAACTTTAAGGAAGGACTATCTGTACTAGAGTACTTTATTTCTACTCACGGTGCGCGTAAAGGTCTTGCAGATACGGCTCTTAAAACTGCCGATGCTGGATACTTAACACGTCGTTTAGTTGATGTATCACAGGATGTTATTATTCAAGAAAATGACTGTGGTACCTTAAGAGGATTAATTGCTACAGATGTGAAGAATAACGAAGACATTGTAGCAACACTATATGAGCGAATTTTAGGTAGAGTTTCAGTTCACGATGTTTATCATCCTAATTCAGGAGATATCATTGTAACCTCGGGTGAAGAAATTGACGAGGTTATGGCAAAAGCTATTGACGAATCACCAATTGAGCGCGTAGAAATACGTTCTGTGCTAACTTGTGAATCTAAAAAAGGGGTTTGTGCCAAGTGTTATGGACGTAACCTTGCAACAGGAGCCTCTGTTCATATTGGTGAAGCAGTTGGTGTTATTGCAGCTCAATCTATTGGAGAGCCAGGTACGCAGCTTACACTTCGTACGTTCCACGTAGGGGGTACAGCTGGTAATATCTCTTCTGAGAATAACATTGTTGCAAAATACGATGGTATTCTTGAGTTTGAGGAGTTACGTACAGTTGCTAGTAAAGATGAAGAAGGTAGAAATGTTGATATGGTAATTGGTCGTTTGGCTGAATTGCGTATTATTGATAAGAATACAGGTATTGCATTAGCTAATCACCCAATCGGATATGGTTCTAAATTATTCGTTAAGAATGGCCAAGAAGTTAAAGCTGGTGAGCTGATTAGTGAGTGGGATCCATATAATGCAGTAATTATTTCAGAGAAAGCAGGTTCTGTTAGCTTTGATAATTTACTTGATGGTGTTACTTATAAAGAGGAATCTGATGAACAAACAGGTTTCCGTGAGAAAGTAATTATTGAAACTCGTGATAAAACGAAAAACCCGGCATTAAAGATTGTTGATGAGTCTGGAGAGGTATTGAAAACATTCAACTTACCCGTAGGAGCTCATATTTCTGTTGATGAAGGTGCTAAAGTTAAAACGGGAGAGATTGTTGCTAAGATACCAAGAGCTGTTGGTAAAGCAGGTGATATTACAGGGGGTCTTCCTCGTGTTACCGAGTTATTTGAGGCTCGTAACCCTTCACATCCAGCAGTTGTTTCTGAGATTGATGGTGAGGTTACTTTTGGTAAAATTAAACGTGGTAATCGCGAAATTATTGTTACCTCTAAGAATGGTCAAGTTAAGAAGTACTTAGTACCTCTTTCTAAACAAATCTTAGTTCAAGAGAACGATTACGTTCGTGCAGGTATTCCTTTATCGGATGGAGCTACAACTCCTTCAGATATTCTTCATATCATGGGACCTACAGCTGTACAAGAGTATATTGTAAATGAGGTTCAAGATGTATATCGTTTACAAGGTGTGAAAATTAATGATAAGCACTTTGAGATTATTGTGCGTCAGATGATGCGTAAGGTGGATATTGTTGATCCAGGTGATACTAAGTTCTTAGAGAAGCAGATTGTTGATAAGCTTGTATTTATGGAAGAGAATGATGGTATCTACGCTAAGAAGGTAGTAGTAGAGGCCGGAGATTCAGAGAACTTAAAAGCAGGTCAGATTGTAACAGCTCGTCGTTTAAGAGATGAAAATTCTCAATTAAAACGTAGAGATATGAAGTTAGTTGAAGCTAGAGATGCCGTACCAGCAACATCAAGTCAGGTGTTACAAGGTATTACGCGTGCTGCTCTTCAAACTAAGAGTTTCATGTCAGCTGCTTCCTTCCAGGAAACAACTAAAGTGCTTAATGAAGCTGCTATATCTGGTAAAGTTGACAAACTTGAAGGATTGAAGGAAAATGTGATCTGTGGTCACTTAATTCCAGCAGGTACAGGACAGCGTAGATTTAACAATCTAGTAGTTGGTTCTCAAGAGGAGTACGAAAAATTAACAAGTCGTGCTGAAGTTCAAGAAAATGAATAGATAAATATTTATTTACTATTATATTTGAGGGAAGTATTTTTATACTTCCCTTTTTTATTGATATAAACAGACATAAATATGGAAGATCAGAAAAAACAAAATCAATTGAATATCGAGTTAAACGATGAAGTAGCGCAAGGAACATATGCTAACCTTGCAGTTATTACGCACTCTACTTCAGAATTCGTTTTAGACTTTATACGAGTTATGCCTGGTATGCCTAAGGCTCAGGTGAAATCAAGAGTGGTTGTAACACCAGAACATGCCAAAAGGTTAATGCGTGCTTTACAAGATAATATCAGTAAATTTGAGTCGATGCATGGACCGATTAAAGATATTGATGGTGGTGGCCAGGCAGGAAATATTCCAATGAACTTCGGAACACCAGGACAAGCATAAAATATTAATAACAGGTTACCTATGCGGGTAGCCTGTTTTCAGTTAATCACTCTTCAATATGCGTTTTATATTATTTTTTCTTTTGTTATTTACTATTGCCTGTACTGCCCAAAATATTGATCATTTAAAGGTTGGTGCAGAATGTACAAGTAGTTATTATTCTTTATTAAGGGATAAAAATATTGGCTTGGTAGTTAATCAATCTTCGCTTGTAAATAATGAGCATTTAGTAGATGTATTATTAGAGAATAATTTTAGTATTGAATGTATATTTTCTCCAGAGCATGGATTTAGAGGAAAGGCCGATGCTGGTGAAAAAGTAAATAGCTCTATCGATGAGCAAACAGGAATTCCAATTGTATCATTGTACGGGAGTAATAAAAAGCCAAAACCTGATCAACTTGAAGGTATTGATATAGTACTATTTGATTTGCAAGATGTGGGGGTTCGGTTTTATACTTATATTAGTACAATGCATTATGTAATGGAAGCTTGCGCTGATAAGAATATTCCATTTATCGTGTTGGATAGGCCAAATCCCAATGGTGATTATTTCGATGGCCCTGTTTTAGAATCAGAATATAAATCTTTTGTTGGAATGCACCCTATTCCAATAGTACATGGTTTAACTGTTGGAGAATTAGCGATGATGATTAATGGAGAATCATGGTTATCCGATAGCTTAACATGTGATTTAAGTGTGATAAAGATGAAAGGATGGAATCATAGTACAAAGTACAAATTACCCATTAAGCCTTCTCCAAATTTACCAAACTATAATTCCATACGTTTATATCCTTCTTTATGCTTATTTGAGCCAACTCAAATTAGTATAGGCAGAGGAACCTATTCTCCTTTTGAAATAATTGGTTTTCCAAACTCAAGTATTGGCGATTATACTTTCACACCCCAGAGTATTGATGGGATGTCGAAATATCCTAAACATGAGAATGTAGAATGTAATGGTTTTGATTTACGAAATAGTTCAAATCAGTCAACTTTCTCTTTAGATTACCTTCTTCAATTTTACAGAGCTTATCCTGATAAGAGTGAATTCTTCACTAACAAACGTTTCTTTAATTTATTAGTTGGTAATTCAAGTTTAATACAACAATTAAAAGAAGGTAAAAGCGAATTAGAGATACGAGCTTCTTGGCAGGATGACCTTTCAAATTATTCGAAGCTTCGCGATAAATATCTATTGTATCCGAAAGAATAGCTTTTAGTACCGCTTTAACGAACATTATTCCATCTATTTAGATTGGATATATATTGTTATATACTAACATTTGCTTTTTGTTTTCTTACTGATAGAATGTAAATTTATGAGTATTAAAGAAATAATTCTTTAATAAAGTTTACATCTATCTATGACTATAAAAGAAATTATAGAGGTAACTGGGGCTCAACTGATCTGTGGCGAATCTAATATTGATAATATTATAGAATTTGCCTTCTCAAGTGATCTGATGAGTGATGTACTTACGCAAGATTCGGATCATGTATTACTTATTACAGGACTATCAAATTTACAGACCATCCGAACTGCAGAAATGGCTGATATCAATTATATTTTGATTGTTAGAGGTAAAGCTATTTCCAACGATATGATTCGTCTCGCTGAAGAAAATCATATCTCATTATTACAATCAGATTTATCGATGTTTCATATATCGGGTTTATTATATGCACATGAGTTAAAACCAATATTTTAGCCTTATGATGCGCACTAATTATAACGTTGAAGGAGGAGATTTTACCAAAGCCGGTAATGTTGCTAGTTGTGTGAAAAAAACATTGAAGCAGTTAAACGTGAATGCCAAAATTATTAAACGAGTTGTTATTGCTTTATATGAGGCAGAGGTGAATATTGTGGCTCATGCTTATCAAGGTCATGTTACTATAGATATAGATGATCAATATATTACAATGTTGCTTAAGGATGAAGGACCAGGAATAGAAGATATTGATTTAGCAATGACTCAGGGATTCTCAACAGCTTCGGCCAAGGTTAGAGAAATGGGCTTTGGTGCAGGAATGGGGTTGCCAAATATTAAAAAAAACGTGGATGAACTTACTCTTGAGAGTGAAATTAATTTAGGAACTACTCTTTGTTTAAAAGTTAAGTTGACAGAATAAAGGAAAACGATTAGAGTGCAAATTCATTAATTATAAGGTATGAATGAGCAATATACATATCATGCAATAAAGGTTGACCATAATGTATGTTACGGTTGTACCCATTGTATGCATGTATGTCCTACAAACTCAATTCGAGTTAATAATGGTAAAGCGCATATACTTATAGATAAGTGTATCGATTGTGGTGAATGCTTGAAAAATTGCCCAGTAAATGCCATTTATGTCGATCAAGATGACTTTAGTAATATCTACGAGTATAAGTATCGTGTAGCTCTCGTACCAGCGGTTCTTACAGGTCAGTTTCCGACCAATATTAGCGAAGAAGAGATTTTTGGTGAGATGAATAAATTGGGCTTCACTCATGTATACCATGCGGAAGATATGGCTCCGGTAATTAAAGAGCTGATTAACTACCAAATTTCGGAAGACACAGATAAGCCACTTATTTCTACTTTTTGCCCTGCTGTAGTACGTCTTATTCAAGTAAAGTTTCCGCTCTTGTTACCGCACTTAGTAGATACATTACCCCCAATTGATGCATCGGCTATTTATTATCGAAAATTATTGGTTGAAGAAGGGATACCCGAAAACGAAATCGGGATATTTTATATAACACCATGTGCAGCTAAAATAGCATCTATTAAGAATAATTTGTCATCGAGTAATTCAAATATTAATGGGGTTATTAATATGAGTTTCTTGTACAACCGTATTTATGGTGCCATTAAAAATAATAATTCGTGCACTACAAAAAATCCTTTATTGTCTGAGCTCACTCAGGATAGCATAAAATGGAGTTTGTCGCGCGGTGAACTTAGTCAGATTGATGGGACAGGTTTAGCCGTTGATGAAATTAATAATGTGATTGAGTTTCTGGAGTTGCTTGAGAATGGAGAGGTACCTGAACTGGACTTCCTAGAGTTGAGAACTTGTGACCAAGGTTGCGCTGGTGGTGCTCTTTTGCAAGGGAATCGTTTTTTAACGGTAGAGCGAATTAAAACACGAGTTAAAAAGCTAAAGATAAATTCTTTCCAAGAGTCATATTGGGATAAATGTAAAGACGTATTTAATAATAAAGCCTGTTTGAAATATGAGGTTAAGGAGGCAAAACCGGCAGTTTTAGATAAAGATTTTTCTAAAGCTCTTAAAAAGATGGAGCGCATCAGAGATCTTATGTGCTTTTTACCCGGAATAGATTGTGGTGCCTGTGGGTCGCCGAGTTGTCAAACTCTGGCTGAAGATATAGTGCAAGGGCATTCAAACCTATCAAATTGCGTGTTTTTGCAACGGATGATGGAAAAGAAAAGGAAACTTCACAGCGATCATGCCATTCGTATAATTGAAGGAACATGGGGTAAAGATAGATTAGATAAGGACTGTAAAAAGAAAGGAGCAAAAAATGAAGATATCTGAAGTGGTAGATCAGTTGAATTTGAAAGTTTTTTCGGGATATAAAGGCCTACATAAAGAAATATTAGGAGCATATACCTCAGATCTGTTAAGTGATGTAATGGGAAACTTAAACGAAGGTTATATATGGATAACACTACAAACCCATCAGAATATAATGGCGGTATCCTCATTAAAAGATGCATCTGCTATACTTATGGTGAAGGGATTAAGTCCGGAGGCAAGCACAATTAAAATGAGTGAAGAGGAAGGTATCCCGATTTTAGGAACAGAATTAGAGACTTTTGAAATATCGGGTAAATTATTCATGCTACTTAATCAATAACAATTGAAATGAAGAATTATCGGGCCGATTTACATATTCATACAGTGCTATCTCCTTGTGCTAGTTTAGATATGAGTCCTGATAACATTATAAAAGAAGCAATAAAAAAGAAGCTTGATATAATTGGAATAACAGATCATAATTCAACCAAACAATGCAAAGTAGTTGATGTACTAGGAAAGAAAAATGGTATAAAAGTTCTTTTAGGAGTTGAAGTTAGCAGTAAAGAGGAGGTACACTGCTTGGCTTATTTTGAGAGTTACACAGAATTGGCTTTATTTCAAGAATATATAGATCAACATTTGCCCTACATAAAAAATCAATCCAAAAAGTTTGGTGATCAGGTATGGGTAAATCAGTTTAATGAGATAATTGGCATTGAAGAACGCTTACTAATAGTTGGTTTAAAGCAAACCATTGACGAGATAGCAATTAAGGTAAAAGAGCTTAGCGGTATTTTTATTCCGGCTCATATTAATAAGGCTCGTAATAGCTTAATCAGTCAATTGGGATTTATGCCAACAAATTTGTCAGTAAACGCTATCGAGGTTTTTAAAGGTACTGATATCGATGCTTTATGTAAGCTGCACAAATGGGCAGCTCAGTATAGCATACTTACAAACTCAGATGCGCATGAATTGCAACAGATAGGACAAAATTGTAATAACATACAGCTTGAAGCTCCAACGTTTCAAGCCATAAAAGAAACTTTAAAGAAAGGTTTATGAGAGATTTATCTATGCATATTTTAGATATTGTTGGTAACTCAGTAAGAGCAAAATCTACAGAAGTTAAAATCATATTGATGGAGGATATGGATTATGATATTCTCAGCTTGAGAATTGAAGACAATGGGTGTGGAATGAGTGAAGCTACCATTAAAAAGGCAATGGATCCCTTCTTTACTTCCCGAAAAACCCGTAAAGTAGGTCTTGGTATTCCTTTGTTGCAGCAAAATGCAGAGTTAACAAATGGTGGGATAACTATTGAATCTGAAATAGGTAAAGGAACTCAACTAACTGCTGTGTTTGTACGCTCGCATATCGACAGGCCGCCATTAGGCGATATTGCAGATACCATCGCTTTGATAATCTCCGGTAATCCGAATGTAAATATTATTTATTCTCATTCCTTTAATGATGAAAAGTACATTTTAACTACAAAGGAAATTATTAACTCTTTAGAGAATGTGTCAATTTCTCATCCTAAAATAAACCAATTTATAAAGCAAATGATTGAAGAGAACCTTGAATTGATAGGTGTTGAATTATAAAAAAAATCTACATTAAATACCCAAAGGATATGGCAAAAGTTAAAACACTAGAAGATTTGAAAAGGATGCGAGAATCCTTGCAATCGGAGCTAAGTCTGAGAGAGAACAGTGATACCCCCGAAAAGCTGGTGCAAATTAAAGTATCCATGGCTACATGTGGTATTGCTTCAGGAGCCAAAGAAACCATGAGCTTTATAATGGAGGAGCTATATAGGCGAAAGATAGATGCCGTGGTAACACAAACCGGATGTATGGGCTATTGCCACTCCGAACCTACCATTGAGGTACAACTTCCGGGAGCTGATCCGGTGGTATACGGAAATGTAAAAAAAGAGCGAGCCCAATTAATCATCGATCAACATATTATTGCCGGTAAATTGGTCGATGGTATTATTCCAGGCATTTATTCTACACCAGATAACAAATAACCTTATGGCTAAATTCAAAAATCATATATTGGTTTGTGCGGGAACAGGATGTAGAGCTTCTGAAGGAGAAGAGATTGTACAGGAATTAAAAGCGGCCGTAAGTCAAAATCAATTAGAAAATGAAGTTCAGGTTGTGCGTACAGGGTGTTTCGGCTTTTGTGAAAAGGGGCCTATTGTAAAAATGATACCCGACAATACTTTCTATACGCAAGTTAAAACCGCAGATGCAAAAGAAATAGTAGAAGAGCATATTATAAAGGGCCGACAAGTTCAGCGTTTGTTGTACGAGAATCCCGAAGATGCTACCCGCATTTCCGATTCTAAGCATATGGACTTCTATAAAAAGCAAATCAGAATAGCACTTCGCAACTGTGGCTTTATCAATCCCGAGAATATTAACGAGTATGTAGCACGTGATGGCTACGCAGCATTGGGTAAGGTAATTACTGAGATGACACCCGAGGACTGTATTGCTATTATTAAGCAATCAGGTTTGCGAGGTCGTGGAGGGGGAGGTTTCCCAACGGGTTTAAAATGGGAAATCACTAATAAGGTTGAAAGTGTAGAAAAGTATGTGGTATGTAATGCCGATGAGGGAGACCCGGGAGCATTCATGGATCGCTCTATACTTGAAGGCGATCCACATTCAGTGCTCGAAGCTATGGCTATTTGTGGCTATTGTATTAAAGCATCTGTTGGCCTTATTTATATCAGAGCCGAATACCCACTGGCCATTCAGCGATTAAAAATAGCCATTGAGCAAGCACGAGACCTTGGAGTAATAGGAGATAATATTTTCGGAACAGAATTTAGTTTCGATGTAAAAATACGTTACGGAGCTGGTGCTTTTGTGTGTGGCGAAGAAACATCTCTGATACAATCTATGGAAGGCCTGCGCGGTGAACCAACAGTAAAGCCACCCTTTCCATCGGTAAAAGGTTATAAGGGTAAGCCCACCAATGTAAATAACGTAGAAACCTTTGCCAACGTTCCGGTAATTATTAATAAAGGTGCTGCTTGGTTTGCATCCATTGGAACAGAAAAGAGCAAAGGAACCAAAGTTTTTGCCCTGGCCGGGAAAATTAATAATGTTGGTTTAATCGAGGTCCCTATGGGTACCACTTTGCGTGAGGTAATATTCGATATTGGTGGAGGTATAAAAGATGGGAAAAAGTTTAAGTCGGTTCAAACTGGTGGGCCATCAGGCGGATGCCTTACAGAGAAACATTTAGATGTACCCATTGATTACGATAATCTATTAGACTCGGGTTCAATGATGGGATCGGGCGGTATGATTGTAATGGATGAGGACGACTGTATGGTATCCGTAGCTAAGTTCTATCTCGATTTTACAGTAGAAGAATCCTGCGGCAAATGTGCGCCTTGCCGTATAGGCAATAAGCGTTTGTATGAAATTCTCGACAAAATTACCAAGGGAAAAGCTCAGTTTGAGGATCTGGATAATCTACGTAACCTAGCTAATGTAATTAAGGATACCTCCTTATGTGGACTAGGGCAAACTTCGCCAAATCCGGTATTGTCAACAATGGATAACTTCCCCGAAGAATATCTAGCTCATGTTCATCAAGGGAAATGCCCCGCCAAGCAATGTAAAGCTTTAAAAGAATATATAATAAATGCCGAAACATGTGTAGGATGTACCTTGTGTTCTCATGTTTGTCCGGTTAATGCAATTACGGGCGATAAAAAACAGCCTCACCTAATCAATGCCCAATTGTGTATAAAGTGCGGTGCATGTTTTGCCAAATGTAAGTTTGGAGCCATCAGTATTCAGTAATGATTGAGTTCTATTAACTGGACAGCCTTGAATTTTTGCGATGAGCTCAACAATATTGGGTAGTAACTAAGAGCTAATAACTAACAACTAAAAGTTATGAGTCAAATAAAATTAACTATAGATAATAAAACAGTGCAAGTAGCCCAAGGCACAAGCATTGTTGATGCAGCCAAGCAGATAGGCGTTAATATACCCACGCTTTGCCACATGAAACTTGAGCATGTAGGTTATGAGAATAAACCTGGCGGATGCCGTATATGTGTAGTTGAGTTAGAAGGTCGTAAAAACCTAGCCCCAGCCTGCAAAACCATATGTACCGAAGGTATGCAAGTAAGCACACATACATTGCGTGTAATAAATGCACGCCGTACAGTAATGGAACTCATCTTGTCCGATCATCCTGCCGAGTGCCTTACCTGTGTTAAAAGCGGTAAGTGCGATTTACAAACACGAGCTCAAGAACTGGGCATACGCGAAATCCCTTATCAGGGCGAGCAATCAAAATATAAAGAAGATAAGTCGCCAGCCATTATACGCGATATGGACAAGTGTATTATGTGCCGTCGTTGCGAAATGATGTGCAAACAAGTACAAACTGTGGGCTGCCTATCGGCCATTAATCGAGGCTTCGAGTCGGTGGTAGCACCCGCCTTCGAAATGGATTTAGAACAATCCACCTGCACCTACTGCGGGCAGTGTGTGGCCGTTTGTCCAACCGGAGCACTATCCGAAATCGATAATACTCGCAAGGTAATTGCCGCCTTGGTAAACCCCAATAAAACAGTAATAGTACAAACCGCTCCGGCAGTTCGCGCTGCCTTGGGCGAAGAGTTCGGACTAGAACCCGGCACCCTAGTAACTGGTAAAATGGTTTCGGCACTCAAAAAAATAGGCTTCGATAAAGTGTTCGATACCGACTTTGCCGCCGACCTCACCATAATGGAAGAAGGAACCGAGCTATTAAACCGCCTACAAAAACATTTGGCAGGCGATAAAAATGTAAAACTTCCCATATTAACATCGTGCTGCCCGGGCTGGGTTAACTTTTTTGAGACCAACTACCCCGATATGCTCGATGTGCCATCCACCGCCAAATCGCCACAGCAAATGTTTGGTGCCATTGCCAAAACCTATTTAGCTGAGCAAATGAAGCTAAAACGCGAAGATCTTGTGGTGGTTTCAGTAATGCCCTGCTTGGCTAAAAAGTACGAGTCGCAGCGCAAGGAGTTTCAAGTAAATGGTAATCCCGATGTTGATTTATCCATCACCACACGCGAGCTGTCGCAAATGATAAAAGGAACCAATCTAAATTTTAACGAACTACATAACGAAGAATTTGATAATCCAATGGGCGAATCTACCGGAGCAGGTGTTATATTTGCCAACACTGGTGGCGTAATTGAAGCAGCTGTGCGCACCGCCTACGAGTTACATACCCAAAAGACCCTTGAGAAAGTCGACTTTCATGAACTCCGCGGTTTCGAAGGTATTCGTTCGGCAACGGTCGATTTCGATGGATTTCCTCTAAAAATAGGTATCGCCCACGGTTTAGGACATGCACGTCAGTTGCTCAATGAGGTAAAAGCAGGCACATCCACCTTTCACGCCATCGAAATAATGGCCTGTCCAGGTGGATGCATCGGTGGGGCAGGGCAGCCTTACCACCATGGAGATACTAATATTTTAAAGCAAAGGGCAGCAGCAATTTATCGCGAAGATGCAGGAAAAGCCATACGCAAATCGCATCAAAACCCTTTTATCATCAAGTTGTACGATGAGTTTTTAGGAGAGCCATGTGGCGAAAAGGCGCATAAATTATTGCACACACATTACTTTGATAAAAAGCCTAAAGTGAAATAGAGTAAAGACTAAGAGATGACAAAAATAAAATTAGCAGATAGTAAAGTAACAGAACTCAAACAAGTTTGTGCTAAATTCGATAATCAGAAAAACGAACTCATCAACATCCTACACGGAGCACAAGAATTGTTTGGTTACCTACCCGCCGAAGTGCAAGAAATAATCGCACAGCAACTCAGCGTTGATGTGGCTCACGTATATGGCGTAGTCACCTTTTACTCCTTCTTTAGCATGTCGCCTAAGGGCGAGCACCCCATTTCAGTATGTATGGGAACCGCGTGCTACGTGCGTGGTGCCGAAAAAGTCCTCGATGAGTTTAAGCGCATCCTAAACGTAAAAATAGGCGAAACCACACCCGATGGCAAATTCTCCGTCAGTAGCCTTCGTTGTGTAGGCGCCTGCGGTTTGGCACCCGTAGTAACCGTTGGCAGTAAAGTATATGGCCGTGTCACCATCGAAGAAGTGCAACAAATAATCAACGAATATCAATAAAACATAAGCTAATTCGCACAAAATATAAATATCAACTATTGCCATGCAAACTGTATTTGTGTGGCAATTTTGTATTCAACTCATATCATGGCGTGCCCCTTCGGGTCAGGCTTTTCACTGCTACTCCTCGCTTCGTTCCTTCGCTGTGGGGTATTCGTTGCAATCCTTCACGCTCCGTCTTTGAAGCTTTAGCAGAGTAATTTTGGTAAGTAGCGTTTTAGTTCAGTTCCATAAGCTGAGTTTATTCTAATACCAACTTATGGTAATATTGGTATAAGCCACTAAACTTCAATTTACATTTCAAATTATCTATTAGAACATCATAATACTACAGAAATCTATTATAAATTTAACAATAATCAATATCAGTTATGTTTAATCTTGAGTCGTGTTTTTAGCTTTGTTAATCGGTTTTTTTTCATTTCTTTCACTAATTATTGGTCATATTTATAATGCAACTCATCAAAAATATCTTTTTAGCTGTATTTTATTTAATTTTTTTTCTTAGAACCTATAAGTTGTTGTTTTGTTTCGCTGTAACTATCTGATAAACAAGTGTTGTTTGTGTGTGTGAAAACGGACAGGTGCATTTTTAAAAATGCACCTGTCCGTTTTTGAAAATGCACCTGACGAAAAATGAAAATGCACCTGTCCATTTTTTAAAATAGTACTGAGGTAAAATAAAAACCCTCCTTAAGATGTCAAAAAAGCTCCTTATTCATTAATTAGTATGTAGTTGAGCGACTATGTTTTGTTTAGAATCGCTTTAAATAACAGAATTGATTTTAGTTTAACAATAAACTATATTATCTTCGAGTGTCTTTAGAATCAAATATCTATTAATCACAAAAAAAACTTAATCATGGATTACAAAGTAGTTACCAAACCCATTCCTGGGAAACCAGAACTTCCTAAAAAGCATTATGCTACCATTGTACGGCCAAAAAATGTTACTCTTGATGTATTAGCCAAACGAATCTCTGAAGTATCTCCGGTAAATGAGCTTGATACACAAACAACATTAGTAGCTTTCACAAAAATATTACCCGAATTTTTAAAAGAGGGAGCAACTGTTGAACTAGGCGATCTAGGCCGATTTATGGTTAATATTAGTAGCGCAGGTGCTGATACAGAAGAGGAATTTAAAAAAGACTTAATAAAAAGTAATAAAATAAGTTATCAGCCAAGTACGTCTGTTAAAAAAGAAATGAAATACGTAGAGTATACTAAAGTAATTTAGTTTGGTGGGTTAAGGTTAGGTAAAAGTCATTCCGAAAGGGATGGCTTTTTTTTGTGCAAAAAAAGTTGGAGTTAACTTACGAATAAGCACATAAAAAAAGGGATTTCAACCGTTGTTGAATCCCTTTCTTTTAACCTAAACCCTAATCTATGAAAAAAAACTTCTTATGTCTTACTTTGAGGTGAGTTTTAAAGAGGGAATGTTTTAGAAACATTCCCATCTTATAACCTAAACCCTAACCTAATCTATGAAAAACTCTCTTGCTCTTCGGTATGGAATATTGCAAAGTGTGTGCCAAATTTTTCAAGAATTGAAATAATTTATCTTAAACCAACTTTTTTTCTAAAAATTAATATGGTGCATAATAAAGTATCAGTCAATTGTTAAAAAAAGATCGTGTGTAATGCTTGTCTGTAGGTTAAAATAGTTAATTCCGTTATTGGTTATATTGTGTACTTAGATTAATATATTTGCGCAAAATTATAGAAGCAATTTTAACTAACACATTAACTACAATGCGTAAATTACTATTAATTGTATTTGTATTACTAATGCAATTACAACTTGAAGCAAAAAAAACAGAGAACCGACTTTTACTGAATACACCGAGCGATAGTCTTGTTTTTATGTTTTATATGAATGCCTCAGAAATACAATCCGACTCGTTATATCAGGTCTTTGGTAAAGAGATTGGAGAAGAACAGCAAAAGCTGCTTGAGCAGTTTAGCGAATTAAATATCTATGCACAAATGTACGAGGCTCACATGGCTCTTACAGTAAACTTTAAAGCATCTAAGGAATTTGATTTAGAGTTCATGAAATCTAGCTTATCCGATCTGGATTTATCAATAACAGGCATGCAAGGTAACTTTATTACACTTCAGGGGGATGGAGAAAACAAGCGATATGCTTATTTATATACAGGAAATCAATATGCTACCTTAAAGATCTTCACACCATATTCTTATATCAGTCAAGATATAAGAACTCAAGTAACTGAACTCTATGGTTTATTAGATAAGCCTAACATGGATTATGAAGATAGAAATGTTATTTATGATAAGATTGATTCATTAAAAGTGTTGGATGATGCATATGTTGAACCATTCTTCACCGCTTTGATTCAATCCGATAAAACGCGTTTATCCAATGGTGAAGATATACAATCGGTGAAGCGACCAATAAAGTTTAAACAAGAGATTCAAAATAATCCAATTGTTTCTTATGTGAAGAATGATGAAATATGGAGAATTACTTATTTCGGTGGAATAGCTTTGGCTGGTAAAGATATGTTTGGAAGTTTTTCATCAAATTATGATGATTTTAAAAGGGCAATGGCCATCTATAATATATTTGATGAAACATGGTATACTGCTAAGTCAACAAATGATGGGGTAGAGCTAGCACAAATTTCTAGCAATAAAAATCGTAAGCAAAATTTATATACAAATATCGATAGTAAGATGTTACAATATATTGCGTCTTCAGATTCAGCTAATCTGGCAACCTATAGTATAGATGCTTTAAATCTGAGAGAGATTTTGTACGATTATTACGTAACCGATTATGACAAAGAATTAAAATTGGGCAAATTAGCAATGCTGGCATTAGATGATGACGTAGTTAAGATGTTAAATAACTTTTTAATATCGGGAAATTTTGTAAAGACTAGTTATTACGGAAAAGAACTACATTTTAAGGCAGTGTTAAAAATGCCAAATCAGCAAAAAGGGAAGCGCCTATTAGATCTTTTATGTAAAGAATTTGAAATATTGCAAAAACTAGAGGAGGATACCTATGTTTTCGTAGAACAAAGTCTTACAGAAAAACCTATTTATTTAGTTATTGATAACGAATATTGGATTGCAGGAACTCATTCTGCAGATGAGCTAAAGCAAAAGAATAAGAATTATAAAACTAGTTTTCCTGATTTGTTAAATAAAAAACTTTCAAGCTATATTTTGCTTAGGCAAGATATCCTAGGTGTTAAAGAGGGAATTGATAACGTGAAAATACAATTAGAGCTAGTGGATAGTAAAACAGTGAAAACAACTTATAAACTCAAATTTAGCGATCAATTTAGTAATTAACTATCTAGGTTGTAATCAAAATTAATTATTTCTCAGAAGACTTATTTTTATACTCAGGTATGGATGTAAGTCTTCTTTGTTTTAGATTAAAATAGAAATACATTTTTAAGCATAAAAAAAGGGATTTCAACCGTTGTTGAATCCCTTTCTTTTAACCTAAACCCTAATCTATGAAAAAAAACTTCT